>JBIKUP010000208.1:0-3739 GCA_044347535.1 Burkholderiaceae bacterium | reverse complement strand
CAGCGAGATAGACATTGGCGCCGCCAATTTCCCCGCCCATGGCCAAGCCTTGGATCACCCGCAGCAGAAGCAGCAAGCCAGTAGCCCACCAGCCCCAGTCCGCGAAGGTAGGCAGCAGGCCGACTAAGAAGGTCGCCAAACCCATGATGCCGATGGTCGCAATGAACACTGTACGGCGACCGTAGCGATCGCCGAACGAGCCAAACACCGCAGCGCCGAGTGGGCGCACCACCATGCCGATACCAAAGGCGGCCAGGCTGTAGAGCAACCCTGCGACTGGATCATCTGCCGGAAAGAACAGCGCGGCGAAGTGAACCGCGAGCGTGGCGAAGGTCAGAAAGTCATACCACTCGATAAAGGTGCCGAAGCACGCGGCCAGAGCGATACGGTTGTAGCTGTTTGGTTCGGACATACCAGGATTGTGCCCGAAGTGATGGGTTCGTTCGTTGAATGCTTGTTACTAATATATAAACTTTTGCAATCGTCGCCATGGCGCATTAGACTGATTTTCATGTACCTAAGCGCTCGCGAGACTAGGCTCCTTTCCAAGGCATTCGGTTTATTAGCCGAGGGTCTGTCTGCGGCTGATGTGCGTGAGCAGTTGGGTTATTGTTTGATGGAGATCCTGCAAGCAGATTTTTTCGCTTCCTTCGTGTGGGATGATTCAGAGGCCAAGTTTACTGAAGGTGTCTCCATCAATATGGACCCAACGAATCTGGGTGCTTACGCCGCCTATTATCAATTTCACGATCCCATCACCTTTCATTTGCAGCGGCGCAGAGTGCCCACCTTGGTGACGCAGGTCATGCCACAGCGCGAGTTGATGCAAACCGAGTTTTTCAATGACTTTTTAGCGCGGGATGGGCTGCATTGGGGTGTGAACGTCTATAGCTATGTGGATAGCCGCAATATTGGCGATTTACGAATTTGGCGTCGGCGAGGCAAGGCAAACTTTGATCGCCACACGCTGGATCTCTTGAATTTGATCGAGCCAGCATTTACCAAGGCGCTGCGGCATAACTCGGATGCCATTGCCTCTGCCCAGCAGGATTCGACGTATCCCTCATCCCTGTCTGCGCGTGAAAGAGCAGTTGCGCAATTGGTGATTGAGGGTCTTACCGATAAAGAGATCGCGATACGTCTCGCTGTTGAGCTTTCGACTGTACGGACTTATTTAAAACGAATTTTTGCCAAGCTAGGTCTGAACCGGCGCAGCGGCATGGCCGCCGCGCTCGGTAAAGCCCATTAACTATTTAACGTTTGGCGGGCGGTGGCAAGCGCCCAAATAGGTTTTCCAGCGCCAGCCCAATGCTGATCAATTTTCGATCGCTGCCAGCTGGGCCGTCCAATTCAATTCCCACAGGTAGATTGCTTGAGGCACCAAGTGCAATAGGAACCTGCAAACCCGGAATACCTGCATTGCTGCCCGGATCCGTGTTTTGAATATAGGCCAAGAAATTACCCAGGCTGCTTGATTCAGGTACGGCGTCCATCGCAACTTTAGTCACGGTCGGAAAAACCAGCGCATCAATCTTGTTAGTGCTAAAGGTCGATTGATACAGCTTGATGAGTGCAGGCCGGCTGTTGCTCATGGCTGCATCATAGGCAGGCTTTGCATCGACGAGGGTGTTGTCTGGTCCAGGAAGTTTGCGTGGAATGACCAGACCGTCATAGGTGCCTTTAACATCAGGGCTGGTGATTTCCTTGGCAATGTCGGTAATCGTGATGCCTGAGCCACTCTTGTTCAGATAGGCCACCATATCGTCGTAACCTTCATAAAGCGCAACCGGGAAGCCGATTTGCCCAGCTAGCTCTAACAGCCCGGGAATCTCGACGTCGACGATGGTGACGCCAGCCTCTTTCATTTTTTGCAAAGCCATATCAAATGCGGCTTTGGTATCCTCATCCAGATTAGCAAGCGTAGGCGCGAATACGCCGACACGAAGCTTTTTCAAATCCGCTGCGCGGGTGGCAGAGTCGCCGGTAATGACGCGATCGAGAAGCTCGACGTCCCTCATGCTAACGGCCATAGGGCCAGCGGTGTCACGCGTACGAGAGATCGGCGCGATCCCGGCTTGCGAGTACCGACCAACGGTGGGTCGTAGCGATGCACAGCCATTCAATGCGCACGGAACACGCACTGAGCCACCCGTATCCGTACCGAGACCTGCAGGAGCAATTCGCGCGGAGACCGCAGCAGCAGTGCCAGAAGAAGAGCCACCCGCAATCTTTGAACTGTCGTAAGCGTTTCGTACGCCAGCCGCAGAGCCGCTCGAGAAGCTTGGATTAAAGCCCGACACGCCGAATGCCAGTTCATGCATGTTGGTCTTGCCGATAATGATGGCACCTGCTGCGCGAAGTTTGGCCACAATCGGGGCATCTTTCTTCGGAACATACTTCAAAAGTGCCTTCGTCCCGGCCGTATTCGGCAGACCAGCGACTTCAATATTGTCTTTGATGACAATCGGCACACCCTCCAGCGGCCTGCAGCGTGCGCCACTTTTTCTTGCTGCATCAGCTTGCTTAGCTGCAGCGAGCGCGCCGTTGTCATCGAGCGTAATAAATGCATTGAGTTCGGCAAGTGCCTTGGCCCGGATCAATGCTGCGGTGACCATTGCCTGACTTGTGACTTTGCCAGCGCAAAAATCCGCGGCAGCTTTGGCTGCTGTCAGATTATCAAGGTCGATCGCCGACTGCTTTGCATAAGCAGATGGTGCAACCAAGAGCGTCGCTGCGAAGAGACTGGCCGCAGCTCTTGAGAAGCTTTTCTTGTGCATGATGTTCTCCTGAGTTTTTGTCGAGCCAAAGTGACCCATGGAGAATTTTGTTGGGGTTGCGGGCAGATGTCTGTCCCCATTGTTGGGGACATGGGGATTATGGATTCAGGCGATAACCACTTCTAACAGGCAAGGCCCCTCAACTTGCAGTGCGGCTTGCAAGGCTGATTGCAGCTGCTGCGGGTCTTCAACGCGAGAGGCTTTTACCCCCTGTGCTTCGGAGAGTCGAACGAAGTCGATCCCGGGTAGATCGGTACCAACGGGTTTTTCATGGGCTTGATATTTGAATACTGGCGCAAATTCTTGTAATGCTGCGTACCGCCGATTATTCATGATGATAAAAGTGATCGGCAGCCCGAGTTCTGCCGCGCTGTACAGAGCCTGTATCGAGTACATACTCGAGCCATCACCAATCAGCCCGATTACTCTTCCCGGTAAGCCTAGCTTTTGTCGACCGAGGGCGATGCCAATTGCCGCTGGCATACCCCAGCCCAATCCGCCACTCGCCATCGTGTAAAAACGATCCTCGCCATTCATTGGCAAGTACTGCTGCATGGTGGCGCGAGTACCGGGTGCCTCTTCGACCACAACATCGTATTCACCACGCGCTTGATCTAATTGCTGCACTACGAAGCTAGCGCTCATCGGCGAGCTTGGTGTAGGTTCAGGTGGCGTAGCGCGGCTTGCCGGTGATGTCCTGTGAGCCGATGGTGCACTGGTAGGTACCAGCGCATCAAGTGCAAGGTCAATACTAGAAATGATTGAGTTCCCGGTGGGCGTCCACGCGGCTGTGTTGGCATCATCCACAATTTGCCAGCATGAGGCCTCGGGTGGAATATGCGGACCGTTACCTTCAATGTGATACGTGAATGCGGGTGCACCCAATACCAAAATCAAATCGTGCCCATTAAGCAGCGAGACGATTTTCTCGCGCATCGGGGGTAGGAAGCCCATGAACAAGG
>JBIKUP010000100.1:0-5844 GCA_044347535.1 Burkholderiaceae bacterium | reverse complement strand
CGGGGCTGAGGGAATGGCGGGGGAAAAGGCAAATACGATGAAAAAAGGGAGCCGAAGCTCCCTTTTGGTTGGTGATACTGGTGTGGTCAGGCCTGACCTCTGCGGCTCAAAGTCATCAGAAGCTGTAACGAACACCGAAAAACACCATCCGAGGACGGCCCGGTTGCAAACCATTGGTACGGGCATTGAAGTAGCGCTTATCAGTCAAGTTTTCAACCGTCGCAAACCACGTGGTTTTCTCACCCACCGGCGAGTAACTCAAGGAGGCGTTGACTAAAGTGAGTGCAGGAATTTCGCCGAACAGGCCTTTATCCTCTTGCTCGGCCTTATTCCCACCACCAAGGTCAACAGTCCCCTGATAGCCTTCCGGCGAGGTACCTGTGTAGTTTTGCGCGTTACCAAACTGACGACTCAAGTGAGTCAAGCCAATCCGCCCACGCCAACCATCCGGCCGCTCGTAGGATAGATTAAGTGTCAGCATCTGCTTTGGCGCATAAGGCAAGCGATTACCCGCGGCATAAGTCCCGTAGCCGTCCTCCCCTTCGCCAGCCACAGTACCGCTATCTTTGAATTTCGCTGTAAACAAATTGGTATAGCTAACGCTTACAAAAACATTGTTTCGCTGATCAAAAAACAACTCACCCGAATTAAGACGCCCTGCGAGCTCGATGCCCGTGTGTTGAGCACGACCAGCGTTTCTAAAAACATTGTTTCCACCACCCCCTTGGATAACCAGGTCGCTGATATCCATATTGAACAAGGTTGCCTCCACGCTGCCTGACTTCAACGCGGATGAACGAACACCAAACTCTGAGGTGATGGAAGTTTCTGGCCTAGTTGCAACTAGGCCGGCATCTCCGACATCTCGATCTGGGCGAGGTGGCGCAAACCCTTTGTGAATACCACCGAACACCGTGGTCGACGGTAAGCCATTCCAGGCCAGACCCAAGCCGGGTAACGCGAGCGACTTAGTGTGCTTTAGGGAAGAATCAAGATCGCCGAACCCAACGCCGGAGTAAAGCCCCTTGTCGTAAGTAATACTCTCAAAACGAACGCCCGGTGTCACTGCCCAATCACCCGTCAGGAAGGTGTTCTGCGCATAAGCAGCCATGGCCTTCACGTTAACTTTGAGGCGCTCGTCTTCCTCTGCTGTACCAGCAAACGTGCCGCTTGGGAATTCGTACTTTTTCCGGTCGATCCGCTCTTCGTGGTAGCGGAAACCGACTACTGTTTCGTTTTCAATACCAAAGCTGCTGTGTCTTAATTGCAGTTTTGGCTCTATGCCATATGTCTGATACGTACGAGGACGGATGGCGTGTTGGGTATTTGAGAGCTCATATGTTTCATCCTCAAGCTCAAACTCTCGTAAGCGCCGCGACTGCCGGGTCGTGTTCGTGTAATAAAGCTGCGTCGTTAGCTTCGCTTTTTCATTGAGATCAAGCTCGTGGATCAATTGCGCCATATCGCGCTTCATCGTGAAACGCTCTTGGCGAAGATCTGCCAGCGTGCCACCTGCGCGGAAAGGATTGGCGCGATACTCAGCAGCCGTTAAACCAGTTTCACTGAATCGTGAATCTTCCTGGAAATTTGAATATTTACCAGTAATACGCTGATTGCTGTCGATCTTGTACATACCTTTCAAGGCAACGTCTTGAAGATCAAAACCGTGTTCTTGGCGAATACCGTCACCCTGTTTCTTCAACACGTCGATCATCACTCCGCCGTTTTCAGTACCGGAGCCGACGCTGAAGTGGCCATCGTAGTAGCCGCGGTTACCTCCGGTAATCCTGACGTTGCCCCGAGTGCCGTCTGTTGGCACTGGTCGTGTGACAAAGTTGATCATGCCACCCATGGTCTGAGGGCCGTAAAGAATTTGTCCTGAACCCTTCAACACCTCGATACGATCAACGCGATCGAGTGGTGTTGAATAATGCGAGCTAGGATCACCGTAGGGCGCAAAGAAAATCGTCGGTGCGCCATCCTCTAGTAACAAAGTGCGAGAACTACGTCGAGGATTCAGACCGCGCAAACCAATATTCAAGTGGGTACCTGCGACGTCCTCGGCAACCACATGCAAGCCTGGAATTTCACGAATAGTTTCGATGATCGAAAATGGATTACGGGCCTGCAAGTCATCTCGTGAAAGAACGAATGATGAGCCAGGCAGGGTCTCCATGCTACCGGGAAGAATACTGGACCCATTGACCTCAACGGGCGGTAAGGTTCGCGTTTCACTTTGTTGCGCGTGTACGCCCGAGCTTAAAGCCATCGCGACCGCTGAAGTCATCACGGTCTTGCGAAAAACGGTCATGCCAGTCTCCCTATTATTTTTTATAAGTACTCACCGTCACCCTCTATAAAGTGAGATTCCGACGGCTCGTACCCAGTTTTTTTGCTTAAATACTTGCCTCAAGTACGCAGATCGATACCTGCGTTACTGGGTCGGGAGATTCTAATTGTTCCTCAAGGCAATTTATTTGGGAAATCTTCCCAATCCACCGTGGATTTACCCGGATTTGAATTATTCGCGCTCCCTTGGGAATTTCTCCCCTAGGCAGCCGCCAAGCGGGTGGCTAAAGTAGGGGCGAATCCGTTCGATTCCTTCCTCAATTAAATGGCGCAAGCCGAGCACTAGGGTTTATGGCGACGCCGACCGCGTCGCCATTTTTTTGTACTATGGCGTCTGTGCTCGCCAACCGGCCATACCATGACCCACCCGCAGAAAACTTCCGTGATTCTGGTCGACGACCACGCCGTAGTACGCGCCGGTTACAAGCGCTATATCGAATTGGATGAGCAGCTCAGCGTGGTTGGGGAGGCGTCTACCGGTGAAGAGGCTTATGCACTGCTGGAGCAGCTAAGCGCTGATGTGCTGGTGATGGATTTATCGATGCCGGGCCAAGGGGGCTTCGAAAGTTTGCGCCGGATTCTGAATCGCTACCCGAAGCAGAAGGTGCTGATTTTCTCGATGCATGAAAATGCCTCGATCGCTAACCAAGCACTGCGGCTCGGCGCTGTCGGTTACCTGACCAAAAGCATGGCCCCCGACCAGATCATCGCAGCGATTCACGATGCGATGCGCGGAGAAAAACCGGTTGCACCCGAGCTGAAATCTGCGCTAGAAGAGTTGAATGCCCCGGAGTTACCGCACCACGATTTGCTACCGCGCGAATTCGAGGTGCTCGTCATGCTGGCCTCAGGCGAGAGCATCGACAGCATCAGCACCCGACTGCATCTGAGCCCGAAAACCGCCTCCAACTATCAGGCCAATATTCGTAAGAAGCTGGGGGTTAGCTCAGCGCTGGAATTGCAGCGCTACGCGAAAGATCACGGGCTTGTATCCTGAGCATTTCTTCTGCGGCTGCGTTCAGTGGAAAAATCGCACGTAATGCAAGCCCATGCGGATCGACAGTCTCAATCGCGATGAGGCCCTGATTCGCCAATACCCGCTCACGAATACCTGCCAGCCCAAGGCCCTGGCCCGATGATGTGTTCAAGGCACTAGCTTGCGACAAACTATCAGCCACGCCGCGACCGTTGTCGATGACATCTAGCGAGAGTGTTCCCCTGCGCTCATCAACACGCACCGAAATATCAACCTGTGTCGCCTCTGCATGGCGCATCACGTTTGTTAATGCTTCTTGAGTGATACGGTAGACCGCCACCGCCAAACGTTGTGGAATCGGCGTCTGGCCCAACGCTACCGACAAATGACACTCTAGCGTATTGTCATTTCGCTGTTGACGCTGGCGCACCAGATCACGTAGCGCCTGCTCGAGCGCAATCTGACGTTCCTCGCCACCTTGCAAACCGTAGGGCCGCAGCTGCGCTAACAGGCTCCGCAGTTGTGTGAGGATGCTGCCGCTGTTATCAACGACGGCGCGTGCACAATCTTCCAGCGCGGGCTGACCACTGGTTTGCTTCAACAAGTAAGAGGCATCGACTTGCACCGCAGTCAGTAGCTGGCCGAATTCATCATGTAATTCATGCGCCAAGCGCCGCCGTTCGTCTTCCTGCACATCCTGCAAGCGATGAAGTAACTCATGCTGCTTGGCGTGCTCTACCGTGAGTGCTTGAGCCAGATGGTTCAAAGCTTGCGCAATTTGGTCGAGCTCACGAACCCCGTTGGTTTTAATCGGCGATACATAGTCACCGGCTTCGATTCTGGCAATACCTGAAAGAATATTCGACATTGGCGCCAGTGCGCGTCGCGCACTAATCCACAACGCAATAATCAAGGCCAAAGTGATTGCACCAAATAAAGCGAATTGCATGAGCGCTGAATTAACCGCTTCACTACTTTCAGACTGCGGCTGCGGCTCAAGCACCACCATCCATGACCGACCATCCGCGCCCGGCACGGGTAGCCGATAAGGTGCCGTACGCTCGCCACCTACTAACCAATCGCTGATGACGGCACTGATCGTTTCAGGTGCCGCCGTGGGCCCTCGTGTCAGCCGTTGGCCTTCGGCATCAAATAGCGCAACATGAAAATGCCGCAATCCGCCTTCGGCGTTCAACTTGTCAATGGCACTGACCTGTCGCTCGATTGGCAGTTCGCGGTTGATCGCTTCGATCAAGGTCAGTAGTTGACCCGTATATTTACTACTATCGACCTCATCTTGAATGTCTCGCCGCGCAATCAGCAGCGTCGTCAGCAAAGCGATCGCCATCATGACAGTGCCAACGATCATCATTCTCGATAGCAAACGCGTGACCAATTGCATGAATAATCTCCGTTACAGGCAAGGCCCGCTGTGGGTGAAATGTGGGTGTAATGTGGGTGTAATGCGGGTGAAAATATGAAGTACGAGAATTAAACCGCTGAGGAGAGGCGCGCCAGTCGAACACCCGCTGTCTGCAGACGATCGGCGAATTGCAGGCTTTGAAGATGCTGAAGCTCCGCAAAACGGGCGTCGCGAATCGGGTCGCTAACATCGCTACTCTGCTCGCCCGGATGCACCATGATCAGCGTGCCGGTGGGGAGTTGTTGCAGCCAGTCCGCCATCCGCTCAGGGAAGTTTGCTTCCGGCGTCAATGCGTACAAGCCAGCAAACCCGGCTGGGTAGCGCAGGCCGGCCTTATGGAGATGGGCGGCAAAACCACTGGTGGCAGTGCGCAGCACCCAAGCCTTGAATGGTACCCGCCCGTTATCAGTTAACTGATCGGGAGCGCGCACCCAAGGCTTAGTCTGCGCTTGCCAATACTCGGCAATCACTTCCACCAAAATCTCACGGATAACCGCAAACGCATGCACATGCTGATGCCCGTCGAGATAATCGGGCAAGCGACCCAGATGTTTCACGAATAAATCAATCTGCTGACGAAACGTGTCACGTATGGCTTGTCGATCAAGCCACCCAAGTGGCGTAGTCACAAGCCAAGCAGCAAGCGAGCGCACATAGGTATCGCTATCAAAGCGATGGGTGAGGTTGAGGTGTAGCCCAATATCTGCTGTCTGCTGATGTTCCTTGAGCGCTGGCGCGCCCGGTGCCCAAGCAGGGCCTTGCGACATCACCGACACTGCAGCGAGTCGATGCAGACTTAATAGCGCTAAGATACCTTGATTGATGTCAGTGGACTGACCAAAGTCGTCGGCGCATAAAGTCAGCGTGCGCGCGGTGGCTTGACTAATGATAGCTTGCTTCATGCTTGCTCTTCGCCAGCAAACGCCCACTGTCGGGCTGAAACGAAGGTGAGTACTGCAACTGCGACGAGCACGATGGCGAGTGCCACGCGGTAGTCAAGGTCGGTAAAGCGCAATAGCAGCGCGTACAGGGCTTCGTTCACCAAAAAACTACTCAGCGCCACCAGAAAAAACCGTCGACGCGAACGCGCCACGGG
>JBIKUP010000099.1:0-5906 GCA_044347535.1 Burkholderiaceae bacterium | reverse complement strand
GGACCCTACCCAGCAGACACGCTATTTCAGCCAAGATATCTTAGTGATGCAGATTGTGTGCTTGCGATGTACCACGATCAAGGTTTGCCGGTGTTGAAGCATGCGACCTTTGGCCATGGCGTCAATATCACCCTCGGCCTGCCCATCATTCGTACTTCGGTTGATCATGGCACCGCGCTGGATCTGGCTGCAGCGGGATTGGGTCATGCCGATCATACGAGCATGCGTGAGGCGATTCGAGTGGCTTGTCAGATGGTGCGTGCTAGCCGATGAGACATCTGCCGAAGAAAAGATTCGGACAGAATTTCCTGCACGACGCTGGTGTACTTCAGCAGATTATTGAAGCGATCGCGCCGGCATCGGAAGATCGCATGATCGAGATAGGCCCGGGCAAAGGCGCGATGACGGCGCGCTTGCTTGCGCACTTAAATGAGCTACATGTCGTTGAACTTGATCGCGATCTTGTCACGCTGCTGCAAAAAGCATTTGCTAACCGTGGATTGATTATTCACTCCGCCGACGCTCTGCAATTTCAGTTCGATCAATTGCGTACAGATGAGCGAAAGCTACGCATTGTCGGCAACCTTCCGTACAATATATCGACCCCTTTACTGTTTCATTTGGCGCAGTATGCGCCCATGGTAAAAGATCAGCATTTCATGCTGCAAAAGGAAGTGGTCGAGCGCATGGTCGCGCCACCGGGTGGGCGCGACTACGGACGGCTCTCAGTCATGCTGCAATGGCGCTATCAAATGGCTCAACTGTTCGTTGTTCCACCAAAGGCTTTCGACCCGCCGCCCAAAGTCGAATCAGCGATTGTTCGCATGATCCCGATTGCTCAGCCACTTGCGTGTGAGCAGCATTTTCTTGAGCAGGTCGTGACCACCGCTTTTTCGCAGCGTCGAAAGGTAATTCGCAATAGCTTGGGTGGTCTGTTTACCGAGTCACAGCTGACAGAAGCGGGGATCAATCCCCAGGCGAGACCGGAGACCATCGGTCTTGAAGCCTATGTGAGTTTGGCTCAGCGACTCGCAGCCTAAGGGATAGGTAATTCTCGCTGTATAGCGGCTACGTTATTTACGAGTGCGAACAGGGTGGCGCTGTACTAACGCAACTGGTTAGAACTTCGGTAGTAGCGAAGGCTCATGATCGCGCAGTGCTTTGCGCGCTTGTTCAAACTCGGGCAAGATCGATTGCACAGTCGCCCAAAACTGTGGGCCATGATTCATTTCGCGTAAATGCGATAGCTCATGGGTAACCACATAATCAATATTGGGCAGCGCAAAATGCATTAGGCGCCAGTTCAGGCGAATCTTGCCATCTGCGGTGCAAGAGCCCCACTGTGTTGATGCAGATGACAGCGCGAAGCTCTTGTAGCTGACATCGAGCTTTTCGGCATACAGCGCGAGCCGTTCTGCAAATACGCGCTTTGCCTCGCTCTGTAGCCACCCCTGCACACGATCTTTCAGTTGCTGTTCACTGGCCGGGCTAGGCAAGCTCAGATGCAGCTCGCGTGTTTCGGCATTAAAGTAAGCGCCCCCGAGGTTGCCTGAATCAGCGATACGCAATGTGATGTCGGTACCAAGATAAGGCAGGGTGGCGCCATCGCACCACACCATCGCGGGTTGCAAGCGTCGTACCGAGCGCTCCCGCTGCTCATTCATCTTACGGAAAATCCATTGCTGCTTGCTGGCGATCGCGGCTTCTATTTCATTGATCGTGATCCAGCGCGGCGCGCTGACACGCAAACCATCATCATCGATCAGAAATCCGATGGTCTTACGCTTGGAGCGTAGCAGTCGATAATCAAGGTTCAGGGTATCGAGTCGCAGGCGTCGATGACCGGGTGGAATCGGCGTATCGGGTACCGTGGATGCGACGGCCGGTGACGGATTGGTGTCACTGAACAGATCCTCCAGCGAGAGCTGATTCGGATCAGGAATTCGCTTTCTGAGTAGTTTGGTCAGTGGCATCAGAAATTTAAGCAGCGGATCAACTACGCGTAAGCACCGGGTGTAATCACACGCATCTCGGATTCTATCCAATGTTCGACCTTTTCCATCAGCTGACTGGCGGTCAAGCCTTGCGGTGAGATGGGCGCCCCAATCGAGACAGTGATGGTACCCGGTTTTTTGATGAAGGCATTACGCGGCCAACAATCACCCGAGTTGACGGCAATCGGGACCACCGGCGTGTCGGTACCAATCGCCAGAATCGCACCGCCGTTCTTATACTTTCCCTGGCTCCCAACGGGGGTACGCGTCCCCTCGGGGAACATGATGACCCACTGCCCATCATTCAGCCTGCGCTTGCCGGTCTCGATCACCTGCGCCATTGCCTCACGCCCTCGGCTGCGGTCGATGGCGATCATTCGCAGCATCGCCAATCCCCAGCCAAAAAAGGGTATGTACAGAAGTGATTTTTTGAAGACGAAGATCATCGGACGTGGCATCAGCCAACAATAGAAAATGGTTTCCCATGCCGATTGGTGCTTGGACAGCAAAATGACCGGCGCATCCGGAAGATTCTCGAAGCCTTTGATCTGCCAGCGGATACCGCAAACATATTTAGCAGCGTAGCTAATGAAGACATTCCAGCGAATGATCATCCAGTAACGCTGCCGATAAGGCAGTAACAGAAAGCCAAAGCAACCGATAGCCCAGACCACCGTTGCGATCACGATCAGTAGGGCGAATAGCAGCGAGCGGGCAAACAACAGCGGATGAGCCATCATGAATCCGGGAAAACGAGTTCTTGTAAACGCGCACCCAAGGGTCAGCGTTTTTGTATGAGTGCAGAGCGCGCAACTTCGGTCGTTTCACTGACCAGATGCGCTGTTTGCAGTAATTGCTCGACCACCGAGGCAAGATTGTTAAACACTTGGGTACCCGGAGGGAGTCCGCCGGTTTGAAGCGTTTTCTCGCCTTTACCCGTGCGAACCAAGTAGGGTGAGCAGCCGACTTCGAAAGCGGCTTGCATATCGCGTAGCGCATCGCCGACCATCGGCACACCCTTAAGATTTACCCCGAATCGCTTACCGATGGCGGTCAGCATGCCGGGCCGTGGCTTGCGGCAGTCGCAGAGCTCATCAACAGCATGAGGACAGAAGAAGATCGCGTTGATATGTGCGCCGACCGCCAGTGCTGATAAATGCAGCTTCTGATGGATAGCATTCAACATCCGTACATCGATCAGGCCACGCGCAACGGCTTGCTGATTCGTTGCAATCGCGACTTGATAGCCATTCTGGTTCAGTCGGGCGATGGCTTCCAATGACCCCGGAATCGCTCGCCATTCAGCCGGTGACTTGATGTACTCATCGGAATCAAAATTGATCACCCCATCGCGATCCAGAATAACCAGCTTTTTTGGTGTCTGCATTCGTGATGACTCAGGCGGCCAGTTTGGAAATATCAGCAACGCGGTTCATCATGCCGTGCAAGGTGCTCAGCAATGACAGGCGGTTAGTGCGGAGCGATACATCCTCAGCCATCACCATCACGTCATTGAAAAACGCATCGACATCATCGCGCAGCGCCGCCAAGGCCTTCAAGGTGCCGGTGAAATCGCCAGCGACGAATGCCTTATCCACCTCATTGCGCGTGTCGGTCAGCGCACCATACAGCCGCTGCTCAGCGGCTTCTTGCAGCAGTGCCGGGTTGATCTCGCCGAAAGCATGCTCATTTTTCTTGAGGATGTTTGTGATGCGCTTGTTGGCAGCAGCGAGTGACTGCGCTTCCGGCAGCACCGAGAAGGCTTTTACGGCATCCAGACGCTTGACGATATCGTCCAAGTGATCCGGGGCCTGCGAGACAACCGCTTCGACCGTATCTTGAGAGTAGCCTCGGTCACGTAGCAAGCCGCGCAGTCGATCATGTAGGAAAACTATCACCTCGCCGACGGGCGATGAGAAATTCGTATTACCTTTGAACGGTTCGGCCGCGAGTTCGAGTAGATGCGACAGCGACAGATTCAACTGTTGCTCGATTAGCATGCGCAGAATACCGAGTGCATGCCGGCGCAAGGCGAAAGGATCTTTGTCGCCGGTGGGTGCAAGGCCTATCCCCCAGATACCGACCAGTGTTTCTAATTTATCCGCCAGCGCGACGATGGTACCTGTACGCGTTGATGGCAGGGCATCACCTGCAAATCTTGGTTGGTAGTGCTCGCCGATAGCCGTTGCTACTTCTTCATGCTCGCCATCATGACGCGCATAGTAAGTTCCCATCACACCTTGCAGTTCGGGGAATTCACCCACCATGTCAGTGAGCAGATCCGCTTTCGACAGCAGAGCAGCGCGTTCGGCAAGCTGCGCATCAGCGCCGAGTGATTTTGCGATTGCTACAGCAAGTGCGACAACGCGCCCATTGCGCTCAGCTTGTGAGCCCAGCTTGTTGTGATAAACCACCGCACCCAAGCCGCTGATGCGATCGTGCAAAGACCGCTTTCTATCTTGTTCAAAAAAGAATTTTGCATCAGATAGACGCGGGCGAATCACCCGCTCATTACCGCGGATGATGTTGGTCGGGTCTGGGGTTTGAATATTAGAGACAATCAGAAAACGTGAGCGCAGCTTGCCGGCTTTATCGGTCAGCGCGAAATACTTCTGATTGGTTTGCATGGTCAGAATCAGACATTCCTGCGGTACCGCGAGAAACTCATCATCGAACTTGCAGGCATACACCACCGGCCACTCGACCAGCGCCGTGACCTCATCCAGAAGTGCGGACGGCATCAGGATGTCATCATCACCCGCAGCAGCGAGCAAGTCGGCATGAATTTTCTGTTTGCGTGTCTCGAAGGCGGCAATTACCTTGCCTTGTTCGCGCAGTATGTCTGCGTAGTGATTAGCAGTCGGGATCGTTAGCGGTGATTTCTCCGCGAGGAAGCGATGGCCCAGCGTTGTACGGCCGGACTGAAGGCCGAGTATCGATAAGGGCACCACTTGATCATCCAGCAGCGCGAGTAGGCCATGTACGGGTCGTACGAAGTGCACAGTCGCGCCATCTGGACGCTGGTAACCCATGACTTTCGGAATCGGCAGCTTGCCTATGCTCTCTTCAAGCGTCGCCTGAAGGCCCGTAGCGAGTGCTTGACCCGGCGCGGTGTAACTGAAAAACAAACTCTCTGCTTTGCCATCAGAAGCGCGCTCGAGTTCTGCCAAGCTAATGCTTCCGCAGCCGGCTTGAGCGGCGAGTGATGCCAGCTTTTTTTGCAGCGGTGCTGTAGCGTTACCATCTTTGTCGAGTGCCACGCTAACTGGTAAAACTTTTTCCCGAATCGGTTTGTCCGGCGATGAGCTACGCACCGATGTGATGTGGACTGCTAATCGGCGAGGGCTTGCGTACGCAGTGGCGACTGCGCCAGTATCGAGAAAGTCGCGCGCAGCGAGCCCGTCATGGATCAATGTAGCGAAGGTATCGCCGAGGCGCGCCAGCGCTTTGGGCGGCAATTCTTCCGTGAGTAATTCAACCAGCAGTGTGTGTGTCATTGGCAGCTTCTCGGCATGCAGTCAGCGGGCATTCAGGCGGCAGATATTCAGGTGGAAGGACTTCAAGCGGCTTTACGCCTATCACCCAGCATGGGGAACCCCATTGCCTCGCGTGATGCGTAATACGCTGCGGCAACGGCACGGGCTAAATTACGAATCCGGCCAATATACGCAGCACGCTCGGTGACAGAGATCGCGCCGCGGGCATCCAACAAATTAAAGGTGTGTGCCGCCTTCAGCACCATTTCGTAGGCAGGAAGTGCCAGCTTGGCTTCCATCAGCCGTTTAGCTTCTGACTCATAGTTTGAAAACAGTGAGAACAAGAACTCGGCATTCGAGTATTCGAAGTTGTAAGTCGATTGTTCAACCTCGTTTTGATGAAACACATCGCCATACGTCAGCGATTTTTTCACGC
>JBIKUP010000119.1:0-5372 GCA_044347535.1 Burkholderiaceae bacterium | reverse complement strand
AATTGGCAAGCCCGCTGCTGCATACTCGGCGAGTTTTAGGTTGGTGCCTGCACCCGAGATAATGGGATTTAAGCCAACGCTGGCGGCTTTAAGCCAGAGCGATTTTTCGGTGTCGCTGACGACGCCCAGCAAGCGGGTGTTTTTTGGTACATGGTGCCGGCCCAGTTGGTAACTCACTGACCCCATCAACGCAAAATCAACATCCCCACACAGCGCCGCTGCTTTAAGGATTAGTTCGGCTGCCTCAACATTGGGCTGATGCGCGCTTCCCATAAACAGTGCCACCGGTTTGCGTAGACCCAAGCGCCGTTGCAAGCCTTTACGGGCACTCAATGACGAGTAAGGCACCATATCAAGCGCTATGCCATTCGGTATCACGGCGCAGTGATGCTCTGCTACTTGGTAGAGCGCAGTGAGTCTGTCGCGCTCACTCGCACTGCAGGCCGTGATATGCGACGCTGCGCGCGCGCAGTTGCGTTCAAGCGTTTCAATTTCACCGATGGGCCATGGCTGGCCTGCGTATATCCCTTGTTTTAGATCGAGCTCGACGTTGTGCGCCTCGTAGACGAGCTTGCCTTTCCAGCCTGATTCACCGACCGCCGGATACCCGTAGGGGTGTGAGCAGATAACGGCATCTGCATTGCGTGTGCTTTGTGTAATCGCCCTCACCCACTCCGGCAAGGTATTGGGGTACAGCGCTGCGGCTAAATCGCCAACGGAGGCATTCACTACGTGCCGTAAGTTGCGCTCGGCCTCGATGAAGGCGGGCGAGCTTGGTACGACTTCTTCTACCAGACCGGGGTGAAGTTCGCGCAGCGTGTGGGCTAATTTAGCGCCACCGAGATTGACGAAGTGAATATCCGCGAAGCGCGCGAGTGCGCGATACAAACCGTACAGCCGAACCTGACCACCACTGGTCACGGGCGTCAGCTGAAAGGTATTGACCACCACGTATCTGGGTCTTGCACCTTTCAATACGGCGGGTGCTGAGGGCACAACACCCGGCGCTGATGTGCCGAGCAAAAATTGTGTAAGCCCGGGCCAAGTAAGATTAGCCACACGCATCGCTGCGGCATCGCCCATACGCTCGCGAAGTGCTGCGTCTGCATCCAGCTGGCGCATGCCCTGCGCCAATGCTTCAACGCTTGATTCAACGATTAAGCCATTAACGTCGTGCTCGACGAGTTCAGTCACACCGCCGGCATCTGCAACGGTGAGCACAGGTTTACGCGCGGCCATGGCCTCGACGGTAATCAGACCGTAGTCTTCTTGGTCGGGCACGAAGGCCACCCATGCCGATCGGGCGTACTCTTGCGCGAGCGCTTCGTCGGTCAGACGACCTAGAAACTGTATCGCAGGATTACCGTTAGCGAGTTGCTCTAGGCGCGCGCGCTCGGGCCCATCACCGGCAATACGCAGTGGGCGCTGTATGCCCGCTTGCAACCAGGCTTTGACAATCATATCGATGCGCTTGGGACCATCTAGCCGACTGGCGCTGAAGATCGCGCCCACTTGATTCGATTCGTTCAAGGTATGGACGATGCTAGCGGCGGCTACATCCAGACTGCTGGGGTGATGCATCACCTCTACGTTCACGCCTTCGGGAAAATACCCGGCGCGCTCTGCAACGGTGCGTGAAATAGCGGCATAGCGCTTAATGCGCGAGGGCTGTAGCGCAATACGATCCAGCAGATGAATAAATGCGCGCGATAAGGGGCCAGGAAACGCCACTAGCGCAGGATCGGCACGTTGCACGACATCGAGCAATTGCGTGGCTACCTGCGCAATATCGAGCGTATTATCGAGCGTCCTTAGGCGGGAATCAGCCTTGTGCTGTGGCGATTGGCCGGAATCGGTTAGCAGCGGCCACAACTCGCGTGGTACGCGTGCCTTTTGTAAGTCGGCTTGGTTGATCTGCGTGGATAAATGCGCCGGGTAGGTGTCGTACAAGCCGCGTAACTTGTGCTGTACATAGACCGTGTGATTGGGGTGGTGCACGGCCCATGCGGGGTATTTGGTACTGATCAGCAGATCGAAATGATTAAGATCTAACTGCGCGAAGCGGCGGTAGCTGCTGATGACCTCGACCAGATGTCGCTCGGGGCTAGGCAGCTTGATCAGTTCACACTCAATGCCCGCGCGTTGATTGAATGCGGCGAGCATGCCGGCCCACAGGTTCTCTGCACCGCCGATGACGAACGGTACCGGGCTGGGCGCGATGATGCCTATCTTCATGCGGCGCTGGCGGTGAGTTGCTCGACAACCGACTGCCAATTCAAAGAGGCTGACTCATAGTCTGAGCGCGCAGTACGGCCCGCTGCTGCTGCCGCTGCAGCGTTGGCATCTAACCAATCAAAGCGCTCGGCAAGCGCTTGCGCGGTGGGTGGCTCTACCCAGCCGTTACTTTGGTGATTGATAAATTCGAGTGGTCCACCACCATCGCTGCAGACCACCACGGCTTTGGATGACAGCATGGCTTCAAGGGTGATGTAGCCGTAGTCTTCATCTTGCGCAGGAAACACCACCGCTAAACTGTGCGCGTATAGGGCACGTTTTTCGGTTTCACTGACGTGCCCTAAAAAACGCACGCGGTCATTTAAGCCGAGTGTTTCAGCTTGCACACGCAAGGCCTCCCGCTGGCCACCATCACCGCTAAACACGATAGGTAGCGAGGATCGCATTAATGCAGCGGCTTCTAACACTAAGGACTGACGCTTCAAGGTTTCGAGGCGGCTGGGTACGTAGAGATAGCGCTCTGGCTCTGCACAGTAGAAGCGGTCTGCATCGGCTGGCGGGTGGTACAGCACTTTCGAATCGAGCCCGTTGAATTGCTGCATGCGCTGCGCTACGCGGCGCGAGTTAGCAAAGCGCGGGCGCTTTGTGCCGAGGTGGGTGTTGTCGAACTCGGTGATCGCAGTTTTTAGCTGCAGCAGGGTGTCATCAGCGTTTTCTGGATTAAACAAATCGTAGACGGCGCGATGCTGGTGCATCACCCACGTTACATGATCGGGATGGCGTATGCCCCAGGTCGGAAACTGCAGGCTGATGAGACGATCAATCTCGATACCGTTGGGCCGGGTGAGATCCAGCTCGGCAGCGCGACGCATGAATTGCATGAGGTCAGATGCCGGGCCAAAGGTGAACGGTAGCTGTAGTAGCTCGACCTGATGACCGTGTTCGCGCAGTGCGCGTACCAGCCCTTGCATGTGGTAATCCGCACCACCATGCAGGAAAGGCGTTAAGTTTGCAGTAACCAGTAATCTCACGCGGGCCTCGACGTTGCTACTGATGCTGGCTTGCTCGCCAGCAGCGCAAAATCTTGGGGGCCACAGAAATGGCCGTTCACGCGCTGCGTGAGGGCGTCATCACCAGGCACTTTCGCGCTGTGTGGGTAAGGACTTGAACGAATAATCTGCAAATCGGCAAAGCCGTGATACTGCGCGAGAAACTGTATTGCCGTGGGTGTGACTGGATTGCGATGGGTGAAGTCGTGATAGAAGGTGTGGCTACCCACCAGCACATTCTCTGGGTTGGGGGTTTCGAACAAAATGAAGCCATTGGGCTGCAGTACGCGACGACACTCGCGCACCAACGCAAACAGAACCTCAAAAGGTAAGTGCTCGATGATATGAAAGCCGCTCACCGCCGCTAGGCTTTCGTCGGGCAGACTGCGCAACACGGTCAGTGCATCGCCCTGCTCCACATCGTGCCCACGCTCACGACACAGCGCGATCATGACCGGATTGGTGTCAACACCACGCGCGGTGATGCCGAGTCCTTTTAGATGATCGAGCAGCTCACCACGGCCACACCCGATATCGAGTAGCGGCCCGCGCCCGGGCTGCTGCAGTTTTTCGAATACGCCGACGTACACCGCCAGTTTGTCGATGAAGGCTTGATGACTGCCACGGTTGGCATCTTCAAACGCTACATAGTAGGCATCGAGATCAGTATTTTCTACTGACGCGCTGTGATCGCTTCGTGCGCCGTGATTGTTTGATGCGCTGTGATTGTTTGATGCGCTTTGCTGAGTGGTTATGCTACTTGGCGCCTCCAATGGGTGCGATGCCGCATGACGGGCGTAGTGCAGCTCGCTACGCAGCTGCTGCACATTGGTCGTTAGGTCGTGCACGGTATCGCGCAGGATGTGAACTTCTCGCTCGAGCACGGCAGTTCTGCCGGCATGGGCCTCGAGCGGCGCGCGCCAGCTTTCAACAAAGCGTAGGACGGCCATCGCAGCACCGGTGCGGGTGCGAGCGTCATCAGCGTCATCAAATTCTCTTCCGGCGAAGAAGTTATCGGCAATCCTTGCCACGTGACGTGCGAGCGGGCGCAGTCCTACAGTTCTCAAGCCTCGCTCGAGTAGCCAGGCGATGAACGCAACTGGCAAGCCGTCGAGTCGAATCGCGGCGATTTTTCCTTCGCTTGACAAACGCAGACTACACACCGTGCTGGCACGGCTTGCGCCATCGGCGAGCCGTCGACAACTTGATTCGAATCCGTCCATGTCCGCAGCGCGCCGCAGCAAGCTTCGGTAGGCAAAACGAACAAAGGCTTCGTCCTCATCGATGAGATAAAAATCACGCACATGCATGCGCGCCAGTGGACTACGTACCTGCTCTTCTGCCGGGCCAGAGGGTGCGAGCCGCATGGGGCCGCCATCGCCGAGATCGTCGTGCGCGCCGCGCGCTGCCGGGGCATCCCACGCGGCCTTGTCACGGATACGGCGAATCAGATCATCGAGCGGGCTAGTGGTGAGGCTCATGGTGGACCTTTGGGTTGTGGCTAGTTTGCTGCAAACTTTGCATTAATGTGTTGGTCATCTCGCGCCAGCTACGAAAGCGGCCCGGCTCAGGCCAGCCTGGTTCAAAAAATTGTGCGCTGGTTTGACATTGTCGCAGCGTTTGCTCCAGCGCTGCGGCCGAGCGTGGCGCGAAGTAGCGTGCCTTGGGCCCCGCCACCTCACGATGAATCTCGGTATCGGACAGCAGCACCGGCAAGCCGCGCCAACCGGCTTCGGCGATCGGCAAGCCGTAGCCCTCGGCAAACGACGGATACACCAAGCACGAGGCGTGGGTATAGCACCAATCGAGTTCGGCGTCGCTTAGGTCGTTAAACACAAACAGGCGATGACCGAGTTCGGGATGGTTGTGCAAACGCGCCAGCAATGCGTCTACCTGCCAACCGGGCGCGCCTGCGATGCACAGCACGAGATCGCGCGCTGCTGGGCTCGCATCCGCGTCGCGCCAGATGGCCTCACAGGCGTCGAGCAGTACCGCATGGCCTTTGCGCGGCTCGAGGGTGCCAACCGCCAGTAGCTGCAGCGGTGGCTTGGCATCCCCCTTAGTTATTTGATGTGCGGGCCACATGGC
>JBIKUP010000098.1:0-5995 GCA_044347535.1 Burkholderiaceae bacterium | reverse complement strand
CATTAAAGTCGGTCGCCGCTGATAAATAAGCGAACGCTACCGCTCGCTCCATGCCAAGTTTTTCAGTCAGAAAACGCAATGCCTCACGCACTGCATCTTTCATCGCTTCGTCCAGATCAGGATTCAAGCCAATCGCAATCCAATAATCCTTAGTCTCGCCAAACGGCTTTTCCAGCGAGCCCGATGCTGACGGAATTCGGGGATCACCTTTTTTCAACAGCGTGAAACGAAACGTCGCCCGCATTGAATGCTCTAGTGCGGTAAGCGCTACTTCGCCGTTGGCCTGCACCATATGCGGGTCGCCGGTGTAAAAATTCGCGCCCTCAACAAACACGGGCATATAGACCACGGTGCCAACACCGAGATCTTTGACATCCATATTGCCGCCATACACACCCGGGGGTACCGAATGCACCGGTTGTTCAGTCGCTGCGGCTACACCCATCACACCCATGAAAGGCGCAGTCGGAAATGTAATTTCTTCACCCTGAGTGTTTTTCAGAATACCTATCCAACGGCCTTGCTTGTCCTTGCGGATCGGCGTGAACACAGAGACGTTGTGATACTTCTCGGGTTGCGCCGCACTGGCATCGGGCTCCGGTGGCGGGCCTTCTGGCATCTCGCCCGGCAGCGCACCTTTGCCATGGCGATTACTGATCACGCCATACGGCACACGCGGCGTCACCGCCAAAATCTCTACCTTCAACACATCACCAGGTTGCGCACCGTCGATGGCAACAGGGCCGGTCACGATATGTGGACCATCTTTACTAAAGTCGTGTGACAACGATGAACGCGTGATCGTCATCGCATCTTTCAACACCATCTTTGCTGGTACGCCCTTGGATGCGAAATACTTCAACGCGTCGCGCCCCTGGTCTTCTAGCAAACCTTCATGCGATAGCGTGTCGAACACCACGGTGGCACCCGATGGCACGCGTAACACCGGTGCATCGGAGGCATTCGGCAGATAACCCCATTTAATAGTGCTGAGTGTCGATGGCACGTACCACACCTTGCCACGAACGCCGGGCACTGCAAGCTTGCCGGGTTGATCGGCAAGTGGTTGCAGAGGCATGGCAGTCGCAGCTGTTGCGAACCATGAAACTAATAAAACAGTTAGCAGACGAATATTCATCGCGAATTTATGAGGCGGGGCCTATCAAATAATCCGGGAAGCGGCGGCGCAAATAGCTGCAATGCGGCTCGTGTTTAACTCATTAGAGAGCATTTGATATCAGGCGATCCGCGCGCTGCTCTGCATGGCGTCAAGAAAAATGGCACAATTTCTGATTAACTTCGCCGGCGATATCAAATTCAAAACTATTCGCGTTTATTCAAAACTGCGGACAAGCGGAAGATAACGATCTCTCGGCGATTGATTGATAAGAAATCCTTATTCCAATCTAAAGAAATACTGAGCCGGCAGTTGGCCGACTGCCGGTACATTCCCACCATCGCGGGTTTCGTACCTCCCTTTGCCCCGCCCAGGAGACTAGATATGCTGCAGAAAGTTGCTTCACCCGGCGCATTTCCGAATAGCCAGACCATTGCCGCCGTTGACCCTGAGTTGTGGGCAGCGATTCAACAAGAGAATGAGCGCCAGCAAGAGCATATCGAGCTGATCGCTTCCGAGAACTACGCTTCGCCAGCGGTGATGGCAGCGCAAGGCTCGCAGTTGACCAATAAATATGCTGAGGGTTACCCCGGCAAGCGCTACTACGGTGGCTGCGAATTCGTCGATATCGCTGAACAACTCGCGATCGATCGCTTAAAAGAACTCTACGGCGCCAAGTTCGCCAACGTGCAGGCCAATTCCGGCTCGCAGGCGAACCAAGCGGTGATGCTGGCCTACCTGCAACCGGGTGACACCATTATGGGTATGTCGCTAGCTGAAGGCGGTCACTTGACCCACGGCATGGCGCTGAATATGTCGGGTAAGTGGTTCAAGGTCGTGTCGTACGGTCTGGATTCGAAAGAAGAGATCGATTACGAGCAGATGGAGCGTCTGGCGCATGAGCACCGCCCGAAAATGATTATTGCGGGTGCTTCTGCCTACGCACTGAAGATTGACTGGGCACGCTTTGCCAAGGTCGCTAAAGAGATCGGCGCGCTGTTCCTGGTGGACATGGCGCACTACTCCGGCCTGATTGCCGGCGGTGTGTACCCCAACCCAGTGCCGTTTGCGGATGTGGTGACGTCGACCACCCACAAGAGCCTGCGCGGCCCGCGTGGCGGCATCATCCTGATGAATGATGAAGAAGTCGCCAAGAAGATCAACAGCGCGGTGTTCCCTGGTATGCAGGGTGGCCCGCTGATGCATGTGATCGCCGCCAAGGCGGTGGCCTTTAAAGAGGCACTGTCGCCGGAGTTCAAGGCGTATCAGCAGCAGGTCTTGAAGAACGCCGATGCACTGGCCAAGGCATTGATTGAGCGTGGTTTGCGGATTGTGTCGGGTCGCACCGAGTCGCATGTGATGCTGGTGGATTTGCGCTCGAAGAAGCTGACCGGTAAAGAGGCCGAGGCAGTGCTGGGCTCGGCGCATATTACCTGCAACAAGAATGGGATTCCGAATGATCCGGAGAAGCCGTTTGTGACCTCGGGCATTCGTCTGGGTTCACCGGCGATGACGACGCGTGGCTTCAAAGAAGCTGAAGCCACCAAGGTGGGCCATCTGATTGCTGATGTGCTGGACAACCCACATGACGCGGCGACGATTGAACGCGTTAAGGCTGAAGTCAAGAAGCTGACTGATGCACATCCGGTATACGCACGATAAGCAGCGCAAAAAACCCGAGGTAGTGGCGTAATACCACGCTCCCGAAGAGGAGCGCCGAGTGCCCATAACTAATTTTTATATTGAGATGGAAGGAGAGCATCATGGCTGGACGTAACTTTTTATTTGTACCGGGGCCGACTAATGTCCCGGACCGTGTTCTGCGCGCAATGGTCGTATCGATGGAAGACCACCGCTCGCCGAAGTTTCCTGCACTGACGAACGAGATGATGCCGGGGCTGAAAAAAGTGTTCCGTACCGAACACGGCACGCCCTTCATTTTCCCGTCGTCCGGCACTGGTTGCTGGGAAGCTGCAGTCACCAACACCCTGTCGCCTGGCGACCGCGTATTGGCTGCTCGCTTTGGTCAGTTCAGCCATTTGTGGATTGATATGTGTACCCGCCTCGGCCTCGACGTACAAATCGTTGATTGCGAGTGGGGTACGGGCGTGCCGCTGCAGCAGTACGCCGATATTCTGAAAGCAGACACCGGCCACAAGATCAAAGCAGTTCTGGCCTGCCACAACGAAACCGCCACTGGCGTGACTTCGGACATCGCAGGTGTACGCGAAGCACTCGACGAGGCCAAGCATCCTGCGCTGTTGTTTGTGGATTGCGTATCGTCGCTCGGCTCGATCGATTTCCGTTTCGATGACTGGGGCGTTGATATGGCTGTGTCTGGCTCGCAAAAGGGCCTGATGCTTCCAGCTGGCTTGGGCATTCTGTGCGCTAGCCAAAAAGCACTCGCGATGCGTGAGAGCGCGCAAATGAAACGCGCCTATTTCGACCTCGGCGACATGATGACGTCCAACGCGACCGGTTACTTCCCCTACACCCCGGCACTGTCGCTCATGTACGGCCTGGTGGAATCGCTCAAGATGATCGAAGAAGAAGGTCTCGATAACATCTTTGCGCGTCACCACTACCTGGCTGAAGGCGTTCGCGCTGCAGTGATCAAAGGCTGGGGCCTGAAGCTGTGCGCAAAAGAAGCGAAGTGGTACTCCGATACCGTGTCTGCGATTCTGGTCCCAGAGGGAAAGAATGGCGCAGAGGTGATCGCACGTGCCTATAGCCGTTACAACGTGTCGCTCGGCGCTGGTCTGTCGAAAGTAGCAGGCAAGCTGTTCCGTATCGGTCACTTGGGCGATATGAACGAGGTTCATCTGATGGCCGCGATTGCGGGCGCTGAGATGGCGATGCTCGATTGCGGTATCTCAGTGACGCCAGGTAGCGGTGTCGCAGCAGCGAGCGAATACTGGCGCACCCATCAGCCACCATCAGGCTTGCTGATGCGTGGTACCCCGAACGAGCTTAAGGAATCGCATGGAACGAATAGTCTTCCTCGATCGGCAGTCGTTAAAGGCTGAGGTCCGTAAGCCGGGCTTCGCACATCACTGGGAAGAGCATGCTCAAACCTTGGAACAGTCGGTCGTAGACCGACTGTCCGAGGCGACTGTTGCGATTACCAACAAGGTGCCGATCCGGCGCGCTGCTCTCGAGCAGCTGCCGAATCTGAAAATGATCGCGGTCGCAGCTACAGGCTACGACGTGATTGATGTCGATGCCTGCCGTGAGCGCGGTGTTGCAGTCGCGAACATTCGCAACTACGCCGTGCACACGGTGCCGGAGCACAGCTTTGCACTGATCTTTGCGTTACGCCGCAATTTGATTGCGTATCGCGAAGACGTGCTGCGCGGGCGCTGGCAAGCGCAGGATCAGTTCTGCTTCTTCGATCATCCTATCAATGATCTGCACGGCAGCACGATCGGTATTTTCGGCGAAGGTGTACTGGGCCAAGGCACGGCAGCGATCGCCAAGGCACTGGGTATGCGTGTGCTATTTGCAGACCATCCACCGCCGAAAGCGCCGGGTGTCGAGTTCACCGACCCAGAAGTGGTTTTCGCAGAGTCGGACATTATTTCCCTGCACTGCCCTTTGACACCATCGTCACGCAATTTCATCGGTCTTGAGCAATTCAAGAAGATGAAACGCAGCGCGATTCTGATCAATACGGCACGCGGTGGTCTGGTGGATGAACACGCACTGAAAACTGCATTGGAAACCGGATTGATCGCAGGCGCAGGTTTTGATGTGCTGACTAAAGAACCGCCGAAGGATGGCAACCCTTTACTGGACATTAAAACGCCGAACTTTATTCTCACGCCACATGTGGCGTGGGCATCGGACGGTGCTATGCAGTTTCTTGCCGATCAGCTGATCGATAATATCGAGTGCTTCATCGCAGGTAAGCCGCAGCACCTGGTGACATAAACAAGCAGTACTCCCTCACTCTCCGTAGCACCTTTAAACGCACCTTCGGGTGCGTTTTTCTTTGGTAGCGACTAGCGGGTTTCTGACGCTTGGTTATCCTGGCGTTCGGCCAACCTGAGGTTTTTAAACGACTTTTCTTTTTTACAAGCCGTGAATTAGGCGTGCATTTTCGGCAGCGTTGATTTTCTAGTTGTTAATTTAAATTGCGAAATCGAAAATTCCATCGCGCTGCAGCATCGAAACCTCGTCGAATTTTTCTTGATTTGTGACCGTATCGGTGTATCGTCGTGTAGGGAAACATTAAGCTTCAGGTACAAGCCTAATGAAGTAAAAACAAATACAAGGCTTGCCGACCAACACAACCCCTACGGTGTTCTAGTGCTGGCAGAGAAGAAGAAGCATATTGAGACAGTTGTTCAGGTTGCGGAAGCTCGAACCTCCGCCGGCTTGGCACACGACCAGATCATTCGCGACTCATGGATGCGCTGTGTTCATGATCACAAGCTCGATCCGACCAAGATGCAGGAAGCGATTATCCTGCCAAACAATCGGGTTCGCGAGCATAAAGATCAACTAGAAGATTTTCTTCACATCGCGCGTCACGGGGTTGAGGCGCTTTACCATCATGTCGCAGGACTCGGCTACGCAATCTTGCTGACCGATTCGCATGGCGTGACGGTGGACTTCATGGGTGATATCCAACTCGATTCCAGCCTGAGAAAAGCTGGCTTGTACCTGGGATCGAATTGGCATGAAACAGTGGCCGGAACCTGCGGGGTTGGTACCTGTATCACGACGGGTGAAGCTTTGACAGTTCACTTGGATGATCATTTTGACGCCACTCATATCCCACTGACCTGCACCGCAGCACCGGTATATGATCCAGCAGGTCACTTGAAAGCTGTACTGGATATCTCGCTACTGACCTCCCCCTCTGACAAGACCAGT
>JBIKUP010000097.1:0-6011 GCA_044347535.1 Burkholderiaceae bacterium | reverse complement strand
AACACAATATCGATCTCTACCAATTCACGCTGCGTAAACGCTAAGGATCATCGCTGTGCAACAAGGCATGCGTCGCATCTGTTTGCTGCTGTTATTGTCGCTATCGACCCTATTGTCGACCGCGCTGGCCAACTCGGTTGTTCTGAAGCAGGTACTACCTGAGGCAACGGTGATCGGTAGCGGTAGCTTTCGCTGGTTTGGACTAAAGCTCTACGATGCTTCTTTATGGGCGGCGCGCAGCAGCTTTAACCCGGATAACTGGCAAAACACGTCCATGGCACTTGAACTGAACTATGCGCGCTCATTGGAGGGTCGACGCATCGCAGAAGCGAGTGTCGATGAAATGAAAAAGCTCGGCATTGGCTCTCCAGCGCAGCACAAGGCGTGGGATGAGGCGATGAAACAAGTATTCCCGGATGTCGATAAAACCACCCAACTGACTGGGCTCTATGTTCCCGGCCAGCCCACTCGATTTTTCCGTAATGGTGTCGCGATTGGTGAAATCGCCGATCCTGCTTTTGGCCCGGCGTTCTTCGCGATCTGGCTGCATCCTAAAACTACTGCCCCCAAGCTGCGCACGGCGCTATTGGGCCAGTAATGCCATTCACACTTGCGCAGTTACTTGCTTACGGTGCCTTCGGTTTTCCGCTGGCGCTGGTAGCGCTGCCGGTGTACGTGATGGTGCCGCAGTTGTACGCGGCACAGCTCGGCATGTCGCTGACCACCGTTGGCACTTTGTTGCTGGCGGCACGTACCATGGATGCGTTCATTGACCCGCCACTCGGGCGTTGGATGGATGGCGCCCGATCGGGTGGTTATCCAAGATTTATTCTGCTCTCATTACCCCTGCTGGCGATTGGCTTCGCTGCACTCATGCTACCGCCCGCGTTATCGCCCAACTGGTTGGTGGTGTGGTTTGGCGCAAGTCTGGTGCTGGTCTACCTTGGCTACTCAATTGCCACCATCGCGCACAACAGCTGGGGTGCACGCCTGACGCAACAGCGTGGCGAGCGCACACGACTCACTGCGCTGCGCGAAGGCTGTGCACTAGCCGGCGTGGTGTTGGCAGCGATTTTGCCGCCGCTGGTGGGGCGCACTGGTTTAAGTATTAGTTTTGTACTCGCACTGTTGCTCACCGCTTTTTTGCTGCTACGACGGGCGCCACGCGCAGTCGCCCTACCTGAACCCAAACAAGCGGCCCATTGGTTACTTCCACTAAGACAGTCGCGCTTTCGCTGGCTGTTTGCGATTTACGCAATCAATGGCATTGCTGCAGCCGTACCGGCAACGCTGTTTCTATTTTTTGTGTCTGACCGTTTGTTGTTGCCAGATCAGGCGCCGCTGTTTTTGCTGCTGTATTTTCTGTCGGCAGCGTTAGCGCTACCATTGTGGACGCGACTTGCAGCGCGCATCGGTGAGTCACGCGCCTGGCTGTCAGCAATGGTCCTCGCGGTCTTTGCTTTCTTGTGGACTGCGCAACTAGATGCCGGTGCGATGCTGCCATTCGGGATAATTTGCGCACTGACGGGTGCGGCATTAGGTGCTGATCTCGCATTGCCGCCTGCCCTGCTGGCCGGAGTGATTGGCAGCGCAGGGCACGGCGGCGAGCATGAAGGAAGTTACTTTGGCTTGTGGAGCTGGATCACGAAAATGAATCTTGCCCTGGCCGCGGGTATCTCACTGCCTTTGCTAGCTTGGCTTGGTTACACCCCCGGCACCACAGAGGCCAGTGCCATATCGGCGCTGACGCTTGCCTATGCAATTTTGCCCTGTGTACTAAAAACCTGCGCAGCCCTAGTGCTGTGGCGCGCACCTTTAGCAGATATATGAAAGGAGAAATGAGTATGAGGATACCGAGCTGGCGCACCCTATTGATAGGCGCGCATTTATTCGCTGTGCTCGTACTGGCCGGTTGCGGTGCGACACTTCAACCGTCAGATTACACCGCAGAACAACCCAAGCTAGACCTGAAATCATATTTCAATGGCACCGTCGATGCCTGGGGTATTTTCCAAGACCGCAGTGGCAAAGTGATTAAGCGCT
Organism: Burkholderiaceae bacterium; assembly: GCA_044347535.1. Taxonomy (GTDB): domain Bacteria; phylum Pseudomonadota; class Gammaproteobacteria; order Burkholderiales; family Burkholderiaceae_D; genus Pernthalerella. Next base: position 3,968 of record JBIKUP010000097.1, on the reverse strand, counting down.
TCACCGTGGTGATGGACTGTCATTGGGAAGGTGATACGGGCACCTTGGATGAGCATTTCACTTACTCGGATGGCACTAAACAGCGCCGCGTCTGGACCCTGAAAAAAATCGGTGACAACCGCTACACAGGCACCGCTTCTGATGTGATTGGCGAAGCCAGCGGCGCGACCGGCGGCAATGCATTCAACTGGCGCTACACCCTGGCGCTACCAGTCGATGGCAGTACCTATCATGTGAATTTCGATGATTGGATGTTCATGATGGACGACAAGGTAATGCTGAATCGCGCCGTCATGAGTAAATTCGGCTTCCGACTCGGTGAGATTACCCTTTCGTTTCGCAAGCGTGAGCCGTAAATCGGCTTCGTCATGATCGTTATGTTGTAAACCTGAATTAAGTACACATCATGAATCCAAAAATTCAGGATTGGCGCGGCAAGCGTGTATGGGTGGTGGGCGCATCGACCGGTATCGGCGCTGCAACCGCCAAGCATTTGCTCTCGCTAGGTGCGCATGTCGCACTATCGGCACGCAATGAAACCGCGCTGCAGCAACTAGCCGCGGGTAGCGATCAAGCACTGATCTTGCCGCTGGATGTCACAGACCGCACACAACTACTACTAGCTCGCGACCGCTTGCTAGCAGAGTGGCAGGGGATTGATCTCGTGCTAATGGTCGCCGGCGTTTATAACGAAATGCGTGCCGACGCGATGGATATTGGCGCCATCGAGCAGATGTTGGATGTGAATCTTCGGTCTGTATTTCACATACTCGATGCGGTCTTGCCAACGCTAATCGCGCAAGGTAGTGGTGGTATCGGCATTGTGTCTTCGGTGGCTGGCTTCGGTGGGCTGCCACGCGCGCTGGGCTATGGGCCGACTAAGGCAGCGCTGATCAATCTAGCAGAAACACTTTATCTTGATCTGCACGCCAAAGGTCTTGGCGTTTACCTGATCAACCCCGGCTTCGTCGATACGCCCGCTACCAAGCAAAACGATTTCGAGATGCCGGCATTGATCAGCGCGCAAGAAGCGGCAGAACAAATCGTGCTTGGCATGGAACGCGGCGAGTTTCATATTCACTTTCCGCGCCGCTTCACCAATTGGCTACGCTTTGCGCAGTTACTGCCGTACCGCGCTTATTTCTGGCTAATCCACAAAGTCACCGGACTATGAAACATCAAGCTGATCTTTACCGCGTGATTGATTTCTTTCAATCGATTAGTGCAGACAGCGCTCGCACACTATCGCTGATCTATACCGATGACGTCTGGTTCAAAGACCCGTTCAATGAGGTGCAGGGTCTTGAGCACGTGAGCCATATCTTCACGCATATGTTCGAGCAAGTGGATGCACCGCGCTTCGTCATCACGCACAGTGTGCTGCAGGATGATCAAGCTTTCCTGACCTGGGATTTTTTATTTCGAATGAGACGCTTCTCGGATGAGGAGCAGTGTATTCGCGGCGCTACGCATGTGCGCTTTGCGTCCGATGGCCGCGTGGCTTACCACCGTGATTATTGGGATGCGGCTGAAGAGCTCTATGAAAAACTGCCTGTCGTCGGCAGCTTGATGCGGTGGCTAAAAACGCGCGCGCGTAACTGACCGTCTTCTAATTCCGCCAAACTTTTCGTCGTCACCCGTCCTGACGACTCTAGAAAGATGATCAGTCACTCCGCGCTGAATCCATTTAGTTTTCATAAGGTCGCTTCGAATCACTGGGCCTAGCATCACCCATCTTGAATCATCTTGACTCAGACTTACTCGCTGTTCGATGCACCCTTGGCACCGCCTTGGGTTGTGCCTCGGGATACATTTTTTGATGCGCTTTTCGCCGCACTTTTCGCTCCGCGCTTCGTTGAAGTTTTTGTTGAAGTTTTTGTTGCAGGTTTTGCCGCGTTTTTGGTTGCGCGTTTGCGCGTCGCAGCGGTTTTGCTGCTCGCCGGCTTTTTGGCGGCGGGTTTTTTCGAGGGCTTAGTCTCAGGGGGCACGGCCTGCTGCATAGCCTGACCGACCACATTCGAAAACTGCTCCTGCATCGCATTCCACCAGACAGCCGCATTGGCAAACGGTGCTGCCATCGAAGCGGGGTCTGCCGTAGCGCCGACTTGCGCGGCTTGCTCGAACGGTGATTGGAACGACGACTGGAATGATGACTGAAATGGCGACTCGAATGCCGGCTTGTCGTCGGCTGGAGCAGACGCACCGGCACCGGATGCCGCTTTTGCAAAACTCTCACCGACGGAACGTAGCGCGGTCAGGGTGGCGCTTTGTACTTCCAGCGCCTGAATTGAACCGCGCAGCATATTCATATTCACCTGCAGCCAAGACTCGACAGCCTTCAGGTCGGCGATTTGTTTATCAATATCCTCCGGTGATAACGAAGGCATAGCCATGCCGGGAATCTTCATCGACCCCCACAACTGCTTCACGAATGCCAGAGTGTCACCCATCGCATTCGCGCCTGGCGTGTCGTTTGATCCGTTAGTGGACATAAGCTGACTCCGGGTTGAATTTTTGCCTAGGTTAGCAGATCGTCCTTGGCTCAGCGCGAATGCAAGCAGATGCAACGACTCCACTCAAATACGGCGGCAAACCAGTAAACTAAGGGCATGCTCGCTTCCACTCTGTCGACCGGCTCGGCGCGTCGGCCATCACGTCGATGGTCGCTGGTGATCGGCGTACTGCTGCTGACGCTGCTCGCACACCTGCTGGTGCTTCGGTGGCTGAACAATCAGCTGGAAAGGATTGCATTCTTCGATGATGCTGATGACGAAAGTACGATCAGCGTCTCATTACTGCAACCTGACCCGCAGCGTTCTGCACCGCCACCTCGGAAACTAGCGCCCCCTGCACCAACACTACCGCCGCCAGCGCCCGCGATAGCCACCAACGACCAAGCGGCGGTCGCAGATAAGCCGGCTACTGAAACACCCGCTGCAGCCCTTGCCCCAAGCACTGAAGCACCACCACCCGCTGCGGCAGATGCCGCGCCTCCAGCTGCGCTTACGCCTGCGCCCAGCGTGCCGACTGAGGCAAACGCGGCGGCGGAGCCAAGCCGAGAAACGGCGCTCGCGAATATCAATGCCGTCTTCGATAAAGCCAGCCCACCGCCACCGGCCGAATTAGTCTTTAATGCTATTGGCGTGAGCAAAGACGGACGCAGCCTATCGGGTAGCGGCACCATGCAGTGGCGGCATGATGGGCAGCGCTACACCTTGGATACTGAGATCAGTGTGCTGGTATTCACGCTCGCTAAAAATCGTAGCGAAGGCGAGCTGGGCGCAGTCGGTATCGCGCCTAATCTCTATATCGAAAAACGTTTCGGGCGTTCGGAAACTAATACGCATTTTCAGCAACAGCCAAAACGCATCAGTTTTTCTGCATCGACCGCTATTATTCCTGCCAACGGTGGCGAACAGGATAGAGGCAGCTGGATTTGGCAACTCGCCTCCCTCGGACGGGGCAACCCCGACAAGTTTGAACCGGGTCTCAAGCTGGAGATGTTTGTTGCCAGCGCAAAAAATGTCGATGCTTGGCAAATTCGCGTCAACGGTAAAGAGCAGCTGAAGCTGCCCGATGGCGAAGTGAGTGCCTGGCGCTTATCGGTCATACCGGGCACGCAAAGTTTTGATAAGCAGTTTGATCTGTGGCTTGCCCCAGAGCGTCAATGGTATCCCGTGCGACTGCTGCATGAAGACAAGAATGGTAACCGCGTTGAGTTATCGCTATCGAAGATCAGTAGCAAGTGATACGTACACGATCATCCACGCCAAGCCCGTCATCTAAATAATCGACGTAAACGAAGTGATTCCATGAACCTCTCGACTGATGCCGCACTGGTGCTGTTCTCTGGCGGACAAGACTCCACCACCTGCCTTGCCTGGGCATTACAACGCTACGCGCGTGTAGAAACCCTGGGCTTTGAATACGGACAGCGCCACGCAATTGAGCTCACTGTGCGCCCGAAC
>JBIKUP010000096.1:0-6046 GCA_044347535.1 Burkholderiaceae bacterium | reverse complement strand
GGTTGTCGCGATCACTTTGCCTTGCAAGCCGTAACGCGGCAGGCAGTCTTCAACCAGTGCTTGCGCGAGTATCAGCAGCAATGGCTCACCGTTACGCTCGGTTTGCACCAATGCGTAGTCGAACTCCGGGTGCATGTTGAGCGCCTGGTTCGAGGGGATGGTCCAAGGCGTGGTGGTCCAGATAATCAAAAAGCCCTTCTGGATCGGTAGTGATGCCATACCGAAGGCTTGTGCGATTTTTTCGTGTTCGGCAAATGGAAAGCCGACATCAATCGCAGGATCACGTTTGTCCTGATACTCGACCTCCGCTTCCGCCAGCGCCGAGCCGCAATCAAAACACCAGTTGACCGGCTTGAGTCCGCGGTAGACGTAACCTTTTTCAAGAATCTTGCCGAGCGCGCGAATTTCGTCTGCTTCATTGCGCGGGTTCATCGTCAGATACGGGTTATCCCAAGCGCCAAGTACACCCAAGCGGATGAAGTCTTTTTTCTGCCGCTCGATTTGTTCAGCGGCATAAGCGCGTGACTTCGCGAGCACTTCCGCAGTGGGCAGGTGCTTGCCGAATTGCTTCTCGATCTGAATTTCAATCGGCATGCCGTGGCAATCCCATCCTGGCACATACTGCGCATCAAAACCGTCGAGCTGACGTGTCTTGACGATCATGTCTTTCAAGATTTTGTTAACGGCATGTCCGATATGAATGTCCCCGTTGGCGTAAGGCGGGCCATCATGCAAGATGAACTTCGGTCGACCGACAGAGGCTTTGCGAATGCGCTCGTATAAGCCTTTCTTTTGCCAAGCAGCGACCCACTGCGGCTCTCGCTTGGCGAGATCACCACGCATAGGAAATACGGTCTCGGTCATATTGACCGGGTACTTGCTCTCTGACTTCTTGCTGTTATCGGACATGGAAGGCGAGGGTTAGGTGTTAGTTGAGCGTTGCTCAGGCGGTTATTTGTTCTGCGAAAAAAGCTCTCGCATTTCGTGCATCGTTGTCGATGGCCTTGGTCAACGTTTGAAGATCGTCATATTTTTCTTCGTCACGTAATTTCTTCAAGAACTCGACACGTAGCAATTTGCCGTAGCAGTCACCGGAAAAATCAAACAGATGAACTTCCAGCAGCACGCGGCCATTATCCTCAACGGTAGGTCGAACGCCGAGGCTGGCGACTGCAGGCAATGGATGTTCGGCGAGCCCATGCACTTGCACTACAAAAATGCCGGACAAGGCCGGACGGCGGTGCGCGATTTTCAGGTTCAGGGTTGGAAAGCCGATCGTGCGGCCCAGCTTTCGTCCATGCTGCACATGACCCGAGATCGCATACGGGTGGCCCAGCAGTTCACGTGTTCGGTCGAAGTCGCCTTCGAATAAAGCTGCCCGCACGGCAGATGATGAGATGCGCGTCGCATCATGCGTGACCGTAGGCAGGGCCACGACCTCAAAGCCAAACTGCTGCCCGGCCGCTTGCAGCATAGCCAGATCACCCGTGCGCTTGGCGCCGAAGCGGAAGTCATCGCCAACGATCAACCATTTCACATGCAGGCCGTCGACCAAAATTTCCTTTATAAAGCGTTCTGCGGGCTGAGCCGCAAACGATGCGTTGAAATGCTCGACAATCACGCGATCAACGCTACAGTCTGCCAGCGCCTGCAGCTTGTCGCGTAAATTTGCAATACGTCGTGGTGCGCGCGACTCATCACCAGCGAGCTGTGCGAAGTACTCGCGCGGGTGCGGCTCGAAAGTCATGACCGCAGTTTCGACGCGCAGCCGTTTCGCCGCCGCCGAGAGTTGCTCGAGCAGCGCGCGATGGCCGCGATGCACGCCATCGAAATTTCCGATGGTAAGCGCGCAAGGGCGACGCGATTCAGCGTTGGGGAGTCCGCGAAAAACTCTCATGGAATGGCTATCGAGCGCCGCCACATTGAAAACCCTCGATTATAGAGGCTTTCACGCGGCCTTCTTGTGAGTTCGGCAGGTCAATCTCGGCCAAATCGCGGCCGAATCAGGCCTGCCATTGCGTCCCTTAAGCCTTCGAGCCGCTGGGATAGGAGTGACTCAGAACTCTCCCCACAGCGCGTGTAGCGCCGCAATTGCCGTAATACCCGCAGTTTCGGTTCGTAGTACCCGGCTGCCGATGGAAAGACATATGGCGCCACGCGAGATGGCGGCCTGTTCCTCCGCTTCGTTCAAGCCGCCCTCGGGGCCAATGATGAGTGTGATGGCTTGCGGTGCGCGATGCCGAGCCCAGTCGGTCAGCGATTGCTGGCCGCGCGGCGACAGCAGAATGCGGGGGTGCAGATCATGCTGATCTATCCAGCTTGAAAACGCCTGCGGCATTGCGACCGAAGGCAGCCGATTACGGCCACATTGGGCCGAGGCTGCTGCAACGATCGCGCGCCAATGTGCCAATTTTTTGCCGGCTCGCTCATCGCTTAAGCGCACGACCGAGCGTGCTGCCATCAACGGTTGTATCGCAGTGACCCCAAGTTCCACGGCTTTCTCGATGACCCAGTCCATTTTGGTGCCCTCGGGCAGTGCTTGCGCCAGAGTCAGTGAGTGTCCCGGTTCGGCCTCGCGCGCGTCGAAGGTCTTGATATGCGCGGTGACGCGACGCTTCTCCATGACGCTTAAGGTGGCAGCGAACTCGCCACCGCGACCGTTAAACAGCGTGACCGTGTCGCCCACCTTCAGGCGTAACACGCCGATATGGTGGCTGAGGTCCTCCGGTAGCTCGCATTGCATGCCGATCTCGAGGGATTGATCAAGGTAGAAGCGTGGCATGGGAAATAATGGCGCTGAGCGGGGTGGATGAAGGCACTCACTGATTGTAAGTGGACGGGGGTGGTCTGGTAAAATCGCGGCCTTTTCCACCGGTCTGCGCCCTCGCCGCCGACGGCCGTCGAATCTAGCCCGGCTTGCCAACATGACTACCTCCCAAGACACCCGCAATATGGCGAACGCGATTCGCGCGTTAGCAATGGATGCCGTACAAAAAGCTAACTCTGGCCACCCCGGTATGCCGATGGGTATGGCCGAGATCGCGGTCGCGCTTTGGTCCAATCACTTGCGACACAACCCGACCGACCCGACTTGGGCGGACCGTGATCGGTTCGTGGTCTCGAATGGCCACGGGTCCATGCTGCATTACGCCTTACTGCATCTGGCCGGTTACGACCTGCCGATGGATGAGCTGAAAAATTTCCGCCAGCTGCACTCAAAGACACCGGGTCATCCCGAGGTTGACATTACTCCCGGTATTGAGACGACCACCGGGCCACTGGGCCAAGGTATTGCAAATGCGGTGGGTATGGCACTGGCCGAGTGGTTGCTGGCTGCACGTTTCAACAAGCCCGGCTTTGATATTGTTGACCACTACACCTATGTGTTCCTTGGTGACGGTTGCCTGATGGAGGGCATCAGTCATGAGGTCTGCTCATTAGCCGGTACCCTGGGGTTATCCAAACTGATCGTGCTTTATGACGACAACGGCATCTCCATCGATGGTGACGTCGAGGGCTGGTTCAAGGACGATACACCGAAGCGCTTTGAGGCCTACGGCTGGAACGTGATACCGAGTGTCGATGGTCATGATGTTGCGGCGATTGACGCTGCGATTACCAAAGCCAAGGCGTCGAACAAACCAACGCTGATCTGCTGCAAGACTGTGATCGGCAAGGGTGCGCCCAACATGCAGGGGACAGACAAGGTTCATGGTGCTGCACTCGGCGATACCGAGATCGCTGCCACACGCGCTGCCATCGGTTGGACTTCGCCACCGTTCGAGATACCGGCCGATGTGTATGCTGCATGGGATGCGAAAGCAAAGGGCAAGGATTTGCAGTCGGCATGGAGCACAACATTCGCAGCCTACCGTCAGCAGTTTCCGGCTGACTCCGCAGAATTCGAGCGCCGCATGAAAGGTGAGCTGCCAGCCGGCTTCGATAAAACCGTGGCTGCGATGATTGCTGCCTGCGTCGAGAAGAAAGAAACCATCGCGACCCGCAAGGCGAGCCAGAACGCGATTCAGGCTTTGTCGGCCGCATTGCCGGAATTCCTCGGTGGATCAGCCGATCTGACTGGCTCTAACCTCACTAACTGGAGAGAGTGCGTCGCGGTGCGGGCCGGACAACCCGGTAACCACATCAACTACGGTGTGCGTGAGTTCGGCATGAGCGCCATGATGAATGGCATTGCTTTGCATGGCGGCTTTATTCCTTTTGGCGCGACCTTCCTAACCTTCTCCGATTACAGCCGCAATGCACTGCGGATGGCAGCGTTGATGAAGCAACGCACTTTGTTCGTGTTTACGCACGACTCGATCGGCCTAGGCGAAGATGGCCCGACCCATCAATCGGTTGAGCATGTCTCTAGCTTGCGTTTGATACCGCAATTAGATAACTGGCGTCCCTGCGATACCGTCGAGTCGGCAGTAGCTTGGGCTGAGGCGGTTAAACGACACGACGGTCCGAGTACCCTGATTTTTTCGCGGCAGAACTTGCCCTTTGTTGAGCGTGATGCGGGGCAGATTGCTGCCATTGCGCGTGGGGCCTATGTGCTGCGTGATGCGCCGAATGCAAAGGCTTTGATTATTGCAACTGGCTCGGAAATCGAGTTGGCGCTAAAGTCAGCCGAGCAATTGGCTGCTGAAGGTGTGCCGGTGCGCGTGGTGTCAATGCCTTGTGCTGATGTGTTCGCGCGTCAAGATGCAGAGTACCAAGCCAGTGTGCTGCCCAAAGGCATGCCGCGGGTTGCGGTCGAAGCCGGCGTGACCGATTTCTGGTTCAAGTATGTCGGACTCGAGGGCAAGGTGATCGGTATCGATACCTTCGGCGAGTCCGCACCTGCTGGCGCATTGTTCAAATATTTTGGCTTCACCACCGATCGCGTGGTGGCCGCGGTTAGATCGGTATTGCACTAATCTGACCAGACACGGTTAATAACCATCGTACTCAGGAGAACTCCATGACCATCAAGGTTGCCATCAACGGTTACGGTCGAATCGGCCGCAACATACTGCGCGCGCATTACGAAGGCGGCAAGAAAAATGATATCCAGATCGTCGCGATCAACGATCTCGGCCAGCCAGAGTCCAACGCGCATCTGACGCGCTACGACACAGCCCACGGCAAGTTTCCTGGTACGGTGACGGTCGACGGTGATTACATGATTGTCAACGGCGACAAGATTCGGGTTTTTGCCCAGCGCGATCCAGCGCAGATTCCATGGGGTGAGTTGGGTGTTGATGTGGTGCTCGAATGCACGGGCTTTTTCACCTCCAAAGAAAAAGCATCGGCCCACCTGAAAGGTGGCGCCAAGAAAGTCATCATCTCGGCACCCGGCGGCAAGGATGTCGATGCGACAGTGGTTTACGGTGTCAATCAGTCGGTACTGAAATCGTCCCACACGGTGATCTCAAACGCCTCCTGCACCACCAACTGCCTGGCACCACTGGTCAAGCCGCTGAATGACAAGATTGGCTTATTGAACGGTCTGATGACCACCGTGCATGCTTACACCAATGATCAGGTACTGACTGACGTCATGCACGAAGATCTGCGTCGCGCTCGCTCGGCAACCATGTCGATGATCCCAACGAAAACCGGTGCTGCTGTTGCTGTTGGGCTGGTACTGCCTGAGTTGGATGGCAAGCTTGATGGCTATGCGATTCGTGTCCCGACCATCAATGTGTCGGTTGTCGATCTGTCCTTTATCGCGGCGCGCGATACCACGGTCGAAGAAGTCAATGCCATCATGAAAGAAGCGGCAGACGGTCCATTGCACGGTGTGCTGACGTATAACACCGAGCAGCTGGTCTCGATCGATTACAACCATAACCCCGCGTCCTCGAATTTCGATGCCACTCTGACCAAAGTCTCCGGACGCCTCGTCAAAGTCTTGTCGTGGTATGACAACGAATGGGGCTTCAGTAACCGCATGCTGGACACGACAGTCGCATTGATGACTGCGAAGTAAACGAGGCTGCTGCCCCATTCGTTGCGGCGAAGGCTAACGTATCTTTGCGAAGCGAAGCTACGTTAAGGCCCG
>JBIKUP010000001.1:0-20382 GCA_044347535.1 Burkholderiaceae bacterium | reverse complement strand
TGCGAATAATGATGGCCTGATCACGCCACTCGACCCGGTATTCAAACAGCTAAGACTATGGATAGATATCGACGGTGACGGCAGCGCCGGCCAACTTGAGGTGTTTGATCTATGGATGCATTCGATGGCTGCTCAAGCTAGTTCAGACACCGAAACAAAATTAGCTTCGATGGCGGTGACTGCAATCGACTTAGCCAACGCAAGCTTGGAATTTGCTGATGGTGGTAGCGCCAAGCTTACAGAGCTGGAGCTGCTCGCCCACACACAAGGCGTGCAGGTCAGCGTTGACCCTCGTACTGCCAATCTGAATGTCTTGCATGAAGGCGGTTTGCGTGAAAACTTCATCACGCTAGTCGACGACATGAGCGCATTACAAGAGCTGCTACTACCTTCACTGTCAGCGGCTCGCCGCAACGAGTTACACGCCTTAGCGACACGCTACGGGCTGAACCCATCGTCATTGGATTTTGCAGCTATCGTGCAGAGCCTACGTGCCACCGGACAGGCCATGGGCGCACAAGATACCGTGATTTATTTTGGGAATGACGATGTCTGGGTGGACAGTACTGTTCGGGAGCGCCTGGAACAGATGCGCATCAGCTTCCGCAAGCTTGGGGATCCGTCCGGCAGTATCGGGGCAGACCCGCAGCTGGTACGCATCGGTGACTCGCTGAAAGCGCAGTCGCTGGGCGGCAATGGGGTTTTCGATGACCGCTGGGTGCAGAGCCGTAAGCTGGGTGCGAATGAGATCAGCAGCGATGCACCGCCTGCCCTGCCATCGCCTGAAATTTCTGGCGAACAGAAGGCTTTGCCGTCGGACGTGTACAGCCTGCTGGCAGTTACCAAGGGCGCGCAGCTTGGCGGGCTGGTCACGCAGACAGCGGTAGTCTCCAGCAACGCGGTACAAAACGCCTCGACCATTGCTCAAGCAACGGTATTCAGCACCGCTCAGCCAGTGGCCAGACTCGCATCATTCAGTATCGTCAGCGATGAGGACCATAGCATTACGCTCGGTTACCAGCAGCTGGCCCAGGAGGCGCGGCTGGCGCTGGCATCTGAAGATCCGACGATCAGGCTACAGTTGATTGGCATACGCAGCGCCAGCCATGGCGTAGTCCGCATGGACGACGATGGCAGCCGGCTCAGCTTTACGCCGCAGAAGGATTTCGTCGGTCAGGTTGGCTTTACCTATGTACTGGCCGACCAGTACGCACGAATCTATGAACGTGAAGTGTCGGTCAGGCTGCAGGAGGTTAATGATGCACCGCTGACAGCCGGCGAATCGATTGCTTCCTCGGAAGACGTGCCGCTGCTGATTGATTCGAGGGCCCTGCTCGCTAATGACCATGACATCGAGGGCGACAGCCTCAGCGTCACCGGTATCGCGCGGGTGGCGCTCGGGCGGGCGGAGCTGCTGGCCAATGGCATGATCCATTACACGCCATCATCAGATCAGTACGGCGTGACCAATACGCTCGAATACATTGTGCGCGACAGCCGCGGTGCGAGCTCGATCGGCAGGATACGGATCTCACTGGCGGCGGTCGATGACGCGCCATCGGTGGTAGCCGAGCGCATCATCAATGCGCGTGAAGATCAGGTGCTGAGGATCGCGCCGCGCCTGCTGCTGCGCAATGACTTTGACGTTGATACCGACGCGCGGCTTGGCTCGATGCCACTAAAGATCACTGCCGTGGGCTCAGCCGAACACGGCAGCGTGCACATGGAATCGGATGGCGAGGTCGTGTTCACGCCGAAGGCGAATTTCAATGGTGACGCCAGCTTCAGCTACACGGTGATGGATGAAACCGGGCTGGCAACGACAGGCCGCGCGCTGGTGAGGATCGATCCTTTGAATGACGCACCGCTGGCAGCGGGCGAGCAGATAGACAGTCGTGAAGACGAGCGCCTGCTGATTGATCCGGCGCTGCTGCTGAAGAACGACATAGATACTGATATCGAGTGCGGCGAAAAACAGAAGCTGTCGGTTATCTCGGTGGATCAGGCGGTAGGCGGGAGTGTGCAGCTAAAGGACCAGATGATCAGCTTCACCCCGTTGGCCAACCGCTCGGGCAGCGCGAGCTTCCGCTACACACTGAGCGACGGCGCCGGCGGCTTTGCGCAGGCGACTGTCGATATTTCGCTGGCCGAAGTAAACGACGCACCGCAATTGTCGCCATTACGCTTTAATACGATCGAGGACACAGAACTGGTATTACCGGCTTCGCGGCTCTTGGAAGGCGCGACAGACGTTGACGGCGATCCGAAATTATTGAAGCTGACCGGTGTTGCTAATCGGATGGGTGGCACGGTGGTGTGGAGCGACGATCAGCTGAAGTTCAAGCCTTCGGCAGATTTTTCGGGAACGGCGAGTTTCGAGTATACGATCACCGAAGGGCTAGGCGCAAAGACGACAGGCATCGCTACTATTGATATCAATGGCGTCAATGATGCGCCGGTACTGATTGCCGGTAGCCGCTTCGAACCGATCGGGAATGAGGATCAAGAGATCCGAGTCGCCGAGTCAGCACTAACGAAGATATTCTGGGATGCCGATAGTGATGCACTGAAGATCGATACGAAGTCGCTAAAGGCAATCAACGCTGGTGATGCTGTACGCTTTGATGAGGTCCGCCGCGAGATGGTATTCCGAGCGGCGCCGAACGTGAATGCCCTGCGCCAATTCAGCTTTTCGGTCACCGATGATCAGGTGAGCAGCGAGCCGATGGCGATCAACGTGAACCTGCGGCCGGTTAATGACGCACCGGTGGTCAACGCAGTAGGGTTCCAGATGCTGGAAGATGGCGGTGCGACCGACCCCACAAAATCTGACTGGAGCTATCTCTCGCACAGTCTACTGTTGTCGGGTGCGACTGATGTCGAGGGTGACACGCTGGTAGTGGCGAACGTAGCGAATGCCCAAACGTTGGGTGATTTGAATCCCCAATCGGTCGAAGTGTTCAATGACGCGTCGAATCAACGCATCGGTATCCGCGCGCCGCTGAACTATACCGGTGTGATCGCGTTTGATTTCACCATCTCGGATGGACGCGGTGGCGAGACGACGCAAAAGGCCTACGGAGCGGTGTCGGCAGTTAATGATGTGCCTTACCTAACGACGCAGAGAACAGCGACTTCTTTGCAGAGCTTTGGCAGGAGTGCCCCAATTGATTGGTCGACCTGGCAAGTCTCGGCCTGGGACCCTGATGCCGACCAGACAGTCCAGATTGGAATCGCGAGGAATCCACTACGTGGCGCTGTGAGTATCACTGGTAACTCGGCCGCACCGGATCTACGCGGCGGTGTGTTGACGACCGCAACCGTTACCACTAATAGCGGCCGCGGCTGGACTACTTCCAATGAAACCGTATGGTTCAGCGCCACCGACTCGGTCGGTGCCTCTGCACAGATCAGTATCTCGTTTACCGGTCGCTACAGCACCGATCCGATTGTGATTGATCTGGGCCGTGACGGTTTCAATTTCATCGACATTGATCAAAGCCAGGTAAGTTTCCTAGTTAATGGAGAAAACCGTCGCAGCGCTTGGATTGGCGCGGGTGAAGGCATACTGGCCTACGATGTTGATCATGATGGTCGGATTCAGCGCCTCGATGAAATTGTGTTTGGTGGGTACGCCGACGATCCAATGCTAAGTGATCTTCAAGCATTGCAACATGTGTACTTCGACACGAATCAAGATGGCATTTTCGATGGCAGTGATGCCAAATGGTCGGACTTTTTGCTCTGGCAGGATCTCAACAGCAATGGCGTCAGCGAAACGGGCGAACTACGCAGCCTAACCGCTGCGGGTATCGAGGGTTTATACCTTAATGCCAATGTGCTGAACCGTGCTGAAGGCGCTGATGTACGTGTACGCGGCTACACCCGCGTGTTGATGAATGATGGCCGCTTGTTGCAAACAGCCGATGTCTGGCTAGGTCTGGATCATCCGGATCGACTGAATCCTGCGTCGCCCGACCCCACCATGCAGCAAGTATCCCTGCTGGGTAGCGATCAGTTCAGCGATTTGTTACAGCAACTCGCCAATGCGCCGCAGCAGGGTAACCGTGCGCCGCTGGTGTACGGGTATATGCCAACGCAGTTTGCCGATGAAGGTCAGCCGTTTAGGCTGGAAATCGCACCGAATTTCTTTATCGATGCTGATACCAATGACCCCGTACGAATCGATGCGCGCATAACCGATGGCTCTGCACTGCCCGCATGGCTGCACTGGGATACGGAGCGCCTGCTGTTCGAAGGCACGCCGGGTCAGACTGATGCAGGGAAGCTGCAGCTTTCGCTGATCGCTACCGACCATCAAGGCGCCAGTAGTACGGTTTCGTTCACGCTGGTCACGACGGAAACCAACCGTGCGCCGGTGGTAAGCCAGCCGCTCGAAACCATCGGGTGGATAACGGGTAATGAAAACGCCTTCCGGATTCCGGCGACACTTTTTGTCGATCCAAACAAGGACGACGCGCTGCTGTATCGCGTTTCGCTGGCGGATGGTTCCGACCTACCTTCGTGGATGAGCTTTGATACAGCCAATGCCGTCCTTAGCGGAAAACCGGACGATAACCAGTTACGTACCCCCGTCTCGCTGAAGATCGCCGCAACTGATCTAGGCGGACTTACTACCAGCACCATAGTTGCAATGGCTGCTGCGCGATTTGGCACCGAAGGAAATGACAAGCTCATCGGCTCCGGTTCCGACGAATATCTCTGGGGCGAAGGTGGCAATGATGTACTCAACGGTGGCGCCGGGAACGACATACTGATTGGCGGCAGTGGCAATGATGTTTATGTATTTGAGCGTGGTTTCGGTCAGGACACCATCATCGATCAGGGTGGTGTAAACGAGGGTATAAACACGATACGTTTTGGCACAAGCGTATCCCGATGGAATACCTGGCTGTTCAGGGATCGCGATTCGCTGTATGTCGTCCTATATGACAATGGACAATCAGATGCAATCGCCGATCAAAGCATCGTGATGATCCGGGACTATTACAAACATCCGGACAACGATGCGATATCTGCAATCGAGTTCAGCGATGGAACCATCAGGGATGGATTACGTGAGATGCGTATTCCCTTCGGTATAGGGCTTGGCTCCGGTGACGACATCCTGACAATAGATGAGGCGTTTGATTACGAAATTGATGCCGGCGAAGGAAATAATTCAATTACCACGAGCAGCGGCAACGATCAGATTTTTTCTGGCGATGGTAACGATACGCTCAACGGCGGCGGTGGGGATGACTACATTGCTGGTGGAGCTGGGAGCGATACCTACGTGTTCAATTCGTATTGGGGCTGGGATGAGATCGCCGAGGTCAAGTCATCCTCGGATCACAATGTGATCCGGTTTGGGGAAGGCATACGCCCGTCGGATGTACTAATCAGCCGGAATCTGAACGACATGTCTATCACTGACAGGGGCTCGATGAGCCGAATCAGCATTTCAGATGAAGGCGGCCAGAGGCCGCCGTCTTGGAGCGATGGCCTTATCTCGGCGATTCAGTTCGCCACAGGCGAAGTGTGGACCGAGTTAACGGACAAGGACATTGCCTTTAACGGCTCTCTGGATTGGAACCATCTAAATTTCACAGGAAGCCCCAAGGATGACTTGATATGGGCATCAGGGTGGGGCTCTACTATCCATGGTGATCTAGGCGACGATGCCATTTACGGCAACAGCGGCAATGATCGGTTGTTCGGTGATTCCGGCAACGACACGATTAATGGAGGAACAGCAGATGACATGCTGTTCGGTGGCATTGGCGATGACGTGTATCAGGTATCCAGCGCAAGTGGAAATAAGACCGTGACTGACATTGGCGGCATCGATACGCTGGAATTCAATGATGTTGCTAACGTCGATGCAATATCTTTGAGCTACCGGAGCCTCGATCTGCTCGTAGGCTTCAAAAAATCTCAGGGCAGCGTGACCGTAAAGAACTACTTTACATTCGACGGCAGTGTCAACACTGATAGAGGCATCGACTGGTTCCGCTTCAGCGACAGCAGCCAGATATCGGCGGCGTCACTGGTCAGTGATATGAGTCAGCTGAGCACCAACATGAGATCGGACAGCCCAATGCTGCAGGTAATCATGCGCTGAGAGACATTACTAGCGATGTTTGTAATTAATTTCTCTGCCAATGAAGCCTCCGATGCGTAAAACTACTGCTTCGACTACTGAACAGGCCATCGGCGGCGATGAGACCACACCTCTGCCGTCTGGCCTGATCTGTCTAGTCACGATCGCTCGTGCACACGGGATCGCAGCTGATGCGGCACAGTTGTTACATGAGTTCGGAGAGTCAGAAGCAGGGTTTTCAGCGTATGCCATCCTGCATGCTGCTCGCCATCTGGGTCTGGTCGCAGAGCAGCGCCGAGTCAAGCCTGAGCGCTTAGAGAAAGTCGCGACGCCCGCAATTTTTATAGAAGCGTCCGGTGATTTCGGCATCATCGGTCGGGTGGATACTACTGACACAGGAACCCGTCTACTAATCCACCGCCCCACATCATCGCAGCCGGTCTGGGTGACGATAGAGGCGTTTTCAGAAAGCTGGCCAGGCGAGTTGATCCTGCTCACCTCCAGAGCATCGCTGGCAGGTGAGCTTGCACGATTCGATTTCAGCTGGTTTATTCCAGCCATAGTGAAGTACCGCAAGCTACTGCTTGAGGTGCTGATGGTATCCATCGTGCTACAGCTATTTGCTTTGGTCACGCCACTGTTTTTTCAGGTGGTGATGGATAAGGTTCTGGTACATCGAGGCTTCAGCACCCTAGATGTGATCGCAATTGGCTTGCTCGTGGTCAGCGTGTTTGAGATATTGTTGAATGGCTTGCGTAGCTACGTACACACGCATACCTGTAGCCGAATCGATGTTGAGCTAGGCGCCCGGCTATTTCGGCATCTGCTGGCACTACCCTTGCCATGGTTTCAGGCAAGACGCGCTGGTGATGCAGTGGCGCGTGTACGTGAGCTGGAAAAAATCCGCCAATTCTTGACCGGTAACGGAATCACCTTGGTACTTGATCTGGCGTTTTCGCTGATCTTCATCGGTGTGATGCTGCTCTACAGCCCTGTACTCACCCTGCTCGTTGTGCTTTCCCTACCCTGTTATTTGCTGCTCTCTATCATTGCCACCCCAATCCTGCGCAAGCGACTAGATGATCAGTTCAAGCACGGCGCCGAGAACCAAGCATTTCTAGTGGAGACGGTGACAGCGATTGGTACCGTCAAGGCCATGGCAGTCGAGCCACGTTGGTGCAATAAATGGGAGCAACAACTCGCTGCGTATGTAAAAGCGGCATTCCGTGCAGCGATGATCGGCAACTGGGCGGGTAACTCGGTCTCGCTGGTCGGCAAGCTGGTAACAGTGGGCACCATGTGGCTAGGGGCACGCCTGGTCATTGGCGGTGAGATGAGTGTGGGTCAGTTAATCGCCTTCAATATGCTGGCCGGCCACGTTGCTGCACCAGTGATGCGACTGGCACAGATGTGGTCGGATTTCCAGCAGCTGGGTGTATCAGTCGAGCGCCTTGGCGACATTTTGAATACTGAGACCGAGGCTAATACCAGCGGGGCTACGCTGCCGCCGATCAAAGGACACATCGTGTTTGATCATGTGTTCTTCCGGTACCGAGCAGATGGCAGAGATATCTTGTCGAACATTCATCTGATGATTCGTCCGGGCGAAAGAATTGGTATTGTCGGTCGCTCCGGATCTGGCAAAAGTACGCTCAGCATGCTCCTACAGCGACTGCACACAGTACAGCGTGGTCGCGTGCTGATCGATGGTATCGATATCGCACTCGCTGATCCGGCCTCACTACGTCGCCAAATTGGCGTCGTCCCGCAAGAAAGTCAATTGTTCAGAGGAACGATACGACAGAACATCGCACTTGCCGATCCGGGCGCGCCTTTGGACAAGGTCATACAAATGGCGCGATTGGCCGGAGCGCACGGCTTTATCACTGAGCTTTCAGAGGGCTACGAGACTCTGATCGGCGAGCATGGCACCGGCTTGTCCGGCGGTCAAAAGCAACGCATCGCTATCGCACGAGCGCTGATGCGTGACCCACGTATCCTGATTTTCGATGAGGCGACTAGCGCGCTCGATTATGAATCCGAGCGCATGATTCACAACAATATGGCGGCTATCTGCGCGAACCGTACCGTGATCGTGATCGCACATCGCCTTTCTGCAGTTCGAGATAGTGACCGAATTCTAGTACTTGAACACGGGCGACTGGTCGAACAGGGTGCACACAATGAACTTCTCAACAGAGATGATGGTGTTTATGCACGACTTCATCGTATGCAGGTCGTATGATGCCTATGCAACTGACACGCTTTCGCTTGCATCTGTCAGCCTGGCATGATTTGGCTATTCGATACATCGCTGCTTTTCAGCGCGCCTGGTCATTACGAAAGCTTATGGATGGCCCGAGCTACCAACGCGATGAGGCAGAGTTCCTTGCCGCGGCACTAGCGCTACAGCGGACACCGCCCTCTCCTGCACCGCGTGCGGCAATCTGGCTGATTTCAGGATTTGCATTACTGGCGCTTGTTTGGGCGATCTTCGGAAAAGTCGACGTCGTGGCTAGCGCAGCGGGTAAGGTTGTCCCGAGCGGGCTGAGTAAGCCGATACAGGCGATAGAAACCGCCAGCGTCAAGTACATAGCTATTCGAGAAGGTGATGCTGTACGTGCGGGCGATGTGCTGATCGAGCTCGATGCCACTGCAACGACGGCGGATACCGATCGTATTGAAAATGAGATGATCGCTGCACGTCTGCTGATGTTGCGTGCAAATCCGCCCAACGCAGTGGGCAGCTCACTGCCCTACATGCCACCGATATTCCCGCTGCACGCCTGATAGACGCTACGCGCCAGCTCGAGGGAATGCTGATCGAGTACCAAGCTCGCCTGACGCGTCTGGATGCGGATATCGAGCGCCGGCAGGCAGAACTACAGTCTTTACGGGAAGCTATTCGTAAGCTGGAAAAAATCCTGCCGATTACAATCCGCCTCGCTGAAGATTTTAAAGATCTGCAGGCAGACGGCTATGCCTCACGTCACGCCTGGATGGAGAAAGAGCAAGCGCGTCTGGAACAAGAAGGAGAGCTCGCGACGCAACAAAGTCGCTTAGCTGAAGTACGAGCAGCCTTACGCGAAACTCAGGGCCAGCGATCCGCAATGATCGCAGAGAGTCGCCGGCAGTGGATGGATGCTGCAGAAGAGGGTCGACAAAAAGCAGAGTCGCTTCGGCAAGAGCTACTGAAAGCCTCCGCTCGAAACAAACTGATGCAAGTGATCGCCCCTATTGATGGCACCGTACAACAATTAGCCGTCAACACGGTCGGCGGTGTCGTGACACCTGCACAGGTACTGATGCTACTGGTGCCGAATGATCAACCTATGGAGATTGATGCGCAACTGGAAAACAAAGATATCGGCTTCGTCAGTGCGGGGCAGACCGTCGAGATAAAGATCGAGACCTTTCCTTATTCTCGCTACGGTACATTGCGCGGTCGAGTACTCCATCTATCGCGTGATGCCGTCCACGACGATAAGGTCGGGCTGACCTACCTCGCCAAGATACAGCTGGAGAAATCAAGCGTCGAGGTGAATGGACGTGAAGTACCGCTACAAGCGGGTATGGCGGTAACGGCTGAAATCAATACCGGCCGCCGGCGCGTTATCGAGTATTTGATGAGCCCTTTAATAGAGCATGTCAATGAGAGTTTGCACGAACGCTAGCACTATCACAATATCCTTGCCATTAAGATCGATAGATGTCGATTCGAAGTCAATAGCGACTACCACGAGCGTCGATTAACTTTCTATTGCAAAGTACTCTGACAGTAAGCGGCGATTGCCTCTAGTACCGCCGGACTTTCGCCAACCGCTGCAGCGACACTTAGCTGCAAGGAAGGATGGGTGGCACGTAATTCTTCAATCATTTCTGGCAAGTCACGGACGACATGACTACCCTGCCCGAAAAACACGGGTACCACGCTGATCTTGCTGCATCCGTTAGCCACCAAAGTGGCTACCACCTCGGGGAGTCTTGGCTCCATTAACTCAAGAAACGCTAACTCAATCGCCGAACCCGGTAATTGGTCACGCAGTATCGCTTGCAGCCGCTGAAACGGCTGCGCCCAGCTTGCCGCACGCGCGCCATGCGCAAAGAGGATAAGTGCAGTTTGTTGATTCATCAATGTCTCTCCACCCACCGAAGTGCAGCGATAGCTGCCACCAAAAACAGTAAGCTAGGTAATGCCGCCGTTACAAATGGCGGCCATGTGTTTAGAAGCCCAATATGAGAAAACAGGCTATTCGTCAGATGAAAGCCCATGCCGATCATGATACCGACAAATACCTTGAGCGACAGACCACCGCTACGTGCCTGCATGTACGCAAAGGGTAAAGCAAGTACCATCATCACTAAAGGCGTGATCGGGTAAAGCAATTTTGTCCACAGCGCGATATCGTACTGCTCACTACGCTGCTGATTTTTCTTTAGATGATGGCTGTACTGAGCAAGATCGAATGCCGACATCAGCTTTGGATCGGCCAGCATCACGGACAGAATATCTGGCGTGATTTCAGACCGTATTTGTTTTGATGGCAGATTACGCCGATCAATGGCAGCGGGTTGCTGCTTATCATTGCCAACCGCCTCAGCAGAGAATAGCTGCTCATCAACATCGCTCAGCAGCCAGATTTCATCGCCTTGGAATACGGCACGCTTGGCTGAGGTTCGAGAGATCAGACGCATCTTGCTATCAAATTCGAATAGGCTGATATCGCGGATAGAGCCATCCGACTCGATCTTGTTCGCATTCAGAAATCGGGATCCAACGACCTGCCCCGATGCAGGGTCACGAATCAAATCCTTTGCCCATAATCCTGAACGGAATTCAGCAGAAAACAATGATCCTTGAATACGGCGCTTAAACTGCTCGCGAAACTCATTACATCGAGGACTAACGGCTTCGCCGAGGATAAAAGTCATCACCACTAGTGCCAGCGCAATCCGCATCAGCAATCGAAGCGCATCGAAAATCGAGAGCGAAGACGCCCGCATTACTGTGAATTCTGATCGGGCTGCCAATTGCGCCATGACGAATATCGTCCCAATCAATGCCACGATCGGCATCAACTCATAGGCATAGGCAGGTAGCCCAAGGGTGACATACAGTAATGCATGCTCAAGCTGATAAGGGCCATGACCCACCGAACCCAACTCGCCCATCAGATCGAAAAAAGCGAATAGCGACAAAAACGCTAACATCGTAAATGCTATCGCTTGGTAAATCTGGGAAGAAAAGTAACGGGCAAGCACCTTCATGCAGACGCGCCCCGCAGGCTGAGGATACGACTTCTGAGCGAGCCAAGCAAACGCGCCGGATGCCAGTGACTATTCGTGTTATCACGCCAATAGAGTAACAAAACACTCAGAAGAAAAACGGATATATGGAGTACCCAGAACGCCATGGAAAAAGAAACACGGCTGCCAGAAACACCCCCTTGCAAAATGCCAACTACATTGCTGTACGTGATTGCCAACAGCAAGGCAATTGTGAGGTTCAAGCCACGACCACGCCGTGGATTAACAAAACCTAATGGAATCGCAATCAACATCTGCAACAGACACATCACCGGAATCGATACCCGCCATAGCAGCTCTGACAAATTCGTTGGCGTTGGCTCTTCGATCAGTTGCAGGGTCGCCAATGAGCGCGCTGCTTTACTGCTCGCTAAATTGCGCTCACTTTGTGAGAGCACCAAGACATAACGCTCGAATTCAACAATACGAATCTCTGAGGTACCAGGCGCACCCTCATAGCGTCGCCCACGAAACAGTTGCAGCGATTTTTCGCCGGTGTTACTCACGCTGATGGTTCCCTCTTCTGCGGAGACCACCGCGTCACGCTTCCCGGCTTCGCGTACAAAAACATTTTTTACTATGCTTAGGTCATCGGCAACGCCTTCGACAAAAAACATCTTGTCGCCGCTGGCCGATTCCTGAAACTTGCCGGGAGAGACTCGCGCCACATCTTCGCGCTGCTGAAACCGCTCTTTATATTCTGCGGAATTACGGTTCGCCCAGGGTGTAAGCCAGATGGATAAAACTGCCGTCATCACCACCATTGGCACGCCAATGCCAAGCACCGGACCGATCCATTGACGAAGTGATAGCCCGGAAGCTAGCCACACCACCATCTCTGAGTCTTGGTAGCTACGTGCCACCACTGTGAGCACCGAAATGAAAGCGGTGAGCGAGATGATGACGGGGAGATAACCCAACGAGGCGAAGCCCAGGATGGCAGCGACATCAGTCGGAGCGATCTTGCCGACGGCTGCGTCACCGAGAATCCGAATCAGCATCACGGTCATCACGATTGTGAACAATGCCGTGAAAACTGCGCCGACCGTATTCAGCAATTCACGGCGGATGGCGCGCTGAAAAATCATTCGGGACTATAATTCGGAAGTTATGTCGAGGAGTGTCCATGGACTTTAGCATAAAAGCTTTCAATACAAAAAACGCAATCGCCGAACATAAAACTGGCTGCATTGTGGTCGGGGTATACGAGAACAGCAAGCTGAGTGCGCAGGCCAAACTGCTTGACAGCAAAGGCGTGCTCAGCGCTGCGCTAAAGAGTGGCGACATCAGCGGCAAGGCCGGCAGCACCCTGCTGCTGCACGCGGCAGCGGGACAAGCCAAGCGGGTACTGCTTGTCGGGCTGGGCCCGGAAGCGGGTATCAGCGACCGCAACTTCATCAGTGCTGCGCAAGCTGTCGCACGCGTACTCGCTACGCTGGGCTCAGCAGATGCCCTGCTGGCTTTGCCACTCGACCAGACGTCGGGGCGTGATATGCACTGGGGACTACGCAGCTTGGTGCTGGCGCTGCGGGAAAATGCCTATCGTTCGGATTCGCTGAAAAGTAAGAAGGACGACAACGCCAATGGCGTGAAACGCTTTTCCATTGGGGTTGAAGCTGTACTGCTCACTGCGGCGCGCAAGACGCTTGCGCAGAGCATTGCGATCGCCAACGGGCTCGAGCTGAGCAAAACCTTGGGCAACCTACCGCCCAATATCTGCACACCCACCTATCTGGCAAACACCGCAAAACAGCTCGGGAAAGATTACAAAGTTGGCGTAGAGGTGCTGGATCGCAAGCAGCTTGAAGCGCTCAAGATGGGTAGTTTTTTATCGGTTACTCAAGGTAGCGAACAGCCACCAAAATTCATCGTGCTGAAGCACATGGGTGGCAAGGCCAAAGATGCGCCGGTGGTATTGGTGGGCAAAGGTATCACCTTTGATACCGGTGGTATTTCGCTCAAGCCAGGTGCTGGCATGGATGAGATGAAATATGACATGTGTGGTGCGGGTTCGGTATTGGGTACCTTCCGTGCGATCGCCGAGATGCAGCTCAAACTGAATGTGATCGGCGTCATCCCGACTTGCGAGAACATGCCGTCCGGACGCGCCACTCGCCCCGGTGATATCGTCACTTCAATGTCGGGTCAGACGATTGAGATTCTGAATACGGATGCCGAAGGACGCCTGATTCTCTGCGATGCGCTCACGTATGTTGAGCGCTTCAAGCCCGCCGTTGTGGTGGATATCGCGACCCTTACCGGTGCTTGTGTCACAGCCCTTGGCCATCACAACACGGGCCTGTTTACACGGCACGACCAAGCGCATGATTCGCTCGCTAATGAGCTGCTGGCAGCTGGGAAAGCGGCTAACGATACAGCATGGCGCATGCCTATCGAAGACGCTTATCAAGAACAGTTGAAGTCGAATTTTGCGGATATCGCGAACATTGGTGGCCCACCCGGAGGCTCGATTACGGCCGCATGCTTCCTGGAGCGCTTTACCCGCAAGTACACCTGGGCACACCTGGATATCGCCGGCACTGCCTGGAAAAGTGGCGCAGCCAAGGGGGCTACCGGTCGCCCGGTACCCTTGCTGACCAGCTTTTTGCTTGAGCGTGCGGAGTAAGCGGCGCAACGACTGCGCATGAAACTCGCCACCTGGAATGTCAATTCGCTGAAGGTTCGGCTGCCACACGTACTGGAGTGGCTGTCGACCTCGCCGGTTGATGTGCTCTGCCTGCAGGAAACCAAGCTCACGGATGACAAGTTTCCTGTTGCCGAGATGGAAGCCGCTGGTTATCAGGTAGCGTTCACTGGTCAGAAAACCTATAACGGCGTCGCCATTCTCTCGCGCTACCCGATACATGATGTAGTGAAAAACAATCCGCTGTTTGAAGACGAACAGCAGCGTATCATCAGTGCGACCATCGAAGGCATGCGTGTTGTCTGCGCCTATATCCCAAACGGGCAGGCGGTGGGCTCGGACAAATACGAGTACAAACTACGTTGGCTGGATGCACTGGCGCGCTGGCTGAGTGATGAATTGAAAGCGAACTCCTCGCTCGCCTTGCTTGGCGACTACAACATCGCTCCCGCGGATGCCGACGTCTATGACCCGGTAGAGTGGGCTGGGCAAGTGCTGTGCTCCGACCCGGAACGCGCGGCATTTGAGCGACTGGTAGCGCTGGGTTTGCAAGATGCATTCCGGATGTTCCCGCAGGCAGAGAAGCTCTACAGCTGGTGGGATTATCGGCAGATGGCCTTCAGACGCAATAGAGGCCTACGGATCGACCATATCCTTCTCTCACCACCCCTCGCCAGCCGCTGTACTGCCTGTGAGATCGACAAGCTCCCGCGCAAGTGGGAGCAGCCATCCGACCATACGCCGGTAATCGCGACGCTCACGCCTTAGAAGCCAGCGCCTCACGAATCTGCGTCAGTGATGACGGATCTTCAATCGTAGTCAGATCACCGGGATCCCGCCCTTCGCAAATCGCCTGTATCGATCGCCGCAATAGTTTCCCCGAGCGTGTTTTGGGTAGCAAATTTACACAGAACACATGCGCCGGGCGCGCCACAGCGCCGAGTTGATGATCGACGATGGCGAATACTTCTTTTTCAAATTGTTTTTTTGCCTCAGGCGTAGCCACCTTGTCGGAATGCTTGGGTATCACGAAAGCGAACGCGACCTGCCCCTTCACCTTGTCTTCAACGCCAACAACCGCCACCTCGGACACATTGTCATGACTGGAAACGCTCTCTTCAATTTCACGCGTACCCAGGCGATGGCCTGCGACATTGATCACATCATCGGTACGACCCAGAATGAAGTAATAGCCGTCCGCATCACGAATACCCCAATCGAAAGTGGAATACACCTGCTCGGTGCTGAAGTTCGACCAATAGGAACTGAGGAAGCGCTGGTCATCACGCCACACGGTCTGCAAACAGCCCGGTGGTAACGGCCCTTCGATCACAACCACGCCTTTTTCATTCGGGCCACACAAAGCGCCATTCGCTTCATTCAACACCTTGACGCGATAGCCTGGCATCGGCACACCGGGGCTGCCGAGTCGAGTCGGTCTGTCGTCGACACCTTTCGCGACCGACAAAATCGGCCAGCCGGTTTCAGTCTGCCAGTAGTTATCGATGATGGGTACACCAAGGGCGTCAGCCACCCAGGCTGAGGTATTTTCATCGAGTGGTTCACCCGCGAGATAGAGCGCCTTCAGCGACGACAGATCATGCTTCTTCATCAACTCTGGTGGCTGCTTCTTCAATACGCGCACCGCCGTCGGCGCAGAGAACATCCGCGTGACCTTATGCTTCTCGACAATCTGCCACCAGATGGCGGCATCCGGACGTAGCGGTGTGCCCTCATACATGATGGTCGCCATACCTGCGATCAGCGGGCCATAAACGATATAGGAGTGGCCTACCACCCAACCAATATCGGAGGTGGAGAAATACGTTTCACCCGGTTGTCCGCAAAAAATCGTTTGCATCGACATCGCGAGCACAACCGAGTAGCCACCGACATCGCGCTGCACACCTTTCGGCTTACCCGTGGTACCCGAGGTATACAAGATGTACGAAATATCATCCGACTTCAGCCAAGTGACCGGCACCTGCGCATCGATATGCAGTTCACGCTGCGCGGCATAATCAAGATCGCGCCCGGCGACCAGATTCATTTCGGCCAGATGGCGGTTCACTAGCAAGACATGCTCTGGTTTATGTGTGGAGAGTTCGATCGCCTCATCCAACAAGGGCTTATACGGAATCGCTTTACCGCCACGCGAGCCGGCGTCGGCTGACACGATCAGCTTCGGCTGTGCGTCGTCAATTCGTGTCGCCAGACTGTGTGCAGCAAAGCCGCCGAACACCACCGAGTGAATCGCGCCGATACGCGCACAGGCCAGCATTGCAAACGTGGCCTCGGCAATCATCGGCATGTAAATCAGCACACGGTCGCCTGTGCCAACGCCCAGCGACTGCATGATGGCGGCAGTGCGCTCTACCTCGCGCAATAGCTGCTGATAGGTCCAGATTTTTTCAACGGGAGAACCGTCGGCAGTTTCGGTACTGATCGCGATGAGCGCCGGTTGATCCGGCTGCGTCTTGGCCCAGCGATCAACGGCGTTGTGGCAGAGATTGGTTTCGCCACCCACAAACCATTTGGCGAACGGTGGTCGCGCGTAGTCGCAGACTTGCTCGAAAGGTTTATGCCAATGTATGCGCTTGGCCTGCTCAGACCAGAACCCATCAGGATCATTGATTGACTTTTGGTAGAACGCGTCACTCATCTTGCCTCCCCTTCGGACTCGCGACTATGCTCACCGGCATCTAGTTTCTTCAAGTCCGCCGCTTATCATACCGTAGCCGGCACGCGCACCCAGCCTTCCATCAGCACCCGAGCACTACGGCTCATGATGGCCTTCTTCACGCACCACTCGCCAGCTTCCTGCGCCGCCTCTGCGCCGACGCGTAGCGTGCCGGATGGGTGACCGAAGCGCACCGCGGTACGTTCACCACCACCTGCAGCGAGGTTGACCAGCGTACCGGGTATCGCTGCGGCGGTGCCAATGGCAACTGCAGCGGTGCCCATCATGGCGTGGTGTAGCTTACCCATCGACAGCGCTCGCACCAGCAGATCAACGTCACCAGCTTTGACGACTTTGCCGCTGGAGGACACATAGTCTTTAGGCGCGGCGACGAACGCCACCTTCGGTGTGTGCTGCCGCTTAGCGGCCTCGCTAATGTCCTTAATCAGGCCCATGCGTAATGCACCATAAGCACGAATAGTTTCGAACATGGCGAGTACTTTGGGGTCGCTGTTAATCGCTTCTTGTAACTCGGTGCCGGTGTAGCCGATCGCATCGGCATTCACGAAAATCGTCGGAATACCCGCGTTGATCATGGTCGCTTTTAATGTGCCGACACCAGGCACTTCAAGATCATCCACCAGTTGGCCGGTGGGGAACATGGCGCCACCTGCGCCCTCTTCTTCGGCGGCCGGATCCATGAACTCGAGCTGGACTTCAGCCGCAGGAAATGTCACGCCATCGAGTTCAAAGTCGCCAGTCTCTTGCACAGCACCGTTAGTCATGGGCACATGCGCGATGATGGTCTTTTGAATGTTCGCCTGCCAGATACGAATGGTGGCAATACCATCTTTAGGCAAACGCGATGGATCCACCAAACCATTACTGATCGCAAAAGGCCCTACCGCCGCCGACAGATTGCCGCAGTTACCGCTCCAATCCACAAACGCTTGATCAATCGATACCTGTCCGAATAGGTAATCCACATCGTGCTCGGGTCGAGTACTTTTCGAAATGATGACGGTCTTACTCGTACTAGAGGTGGCGCCACCCATACCGTCAATTTGTTTACCGTACGGGTCAGGGCTGCCGATCACACGCAGCAGTAGCGCATCGCGGGCGCTACCCGGTTGCTGCGCTGCTTCGGGGAGATCCTGCAAACGGAAGAACACCCCTTTGCTGGTACCACCGCGCATGTAGGTGGCCGGGACTTTGATTTGGGGTTTGAAGCTCATCATGCCGCCTGTTGCGATGACTCGAGGAAGTCTTGCGCAAAGCGCTGCAGCACGCCACCCGCCTCGTAGATCGACACTTCCTCATCACTATCTAGGCGACAGGTCACTGGCACTTCAACGCGCTCGCCGCTTTGGCGATGAATAATCAGCGTCAAATCATTACGCGGCTTGCGGGCACCGATCACATCATAAGTTTCAGTGCCATCCAGTGCCAATGTCTTGCGATTGACACCTGCCTTAAACTCAAGCGGCAATACACCCATACCAATCAGGTTGGTGCGATGAATACGCTCGAAGCCCTCGGCAACAATCGCCTCCACGCCCGCCAAACGCACCCCTTTCGCTGCCCAATCACGTGACGAACCCTGACCGTAGTCAGCGCCCGCAATAATAATCAATGGCTGCTTGCGGTTCATGTAGGTTTCAATCGCTTCCCACATGCGCATCACCTTGCCCTCGGGCTCGACGCGTGCGAGTGAACCTTTCTTTTGCTGACCATCGACGATCACCATTTCATTGACCAGCGTCGGGTTTGCAAAAGTGGCCCTCTGCGCGGTCAGGTGATCGCCACGGTGCGTCGCATACGAATTGAAGTCTTCTTCCGGCAAACCCATTTTGTGCAGATACTCACCTGCAGCAGAATCCATCAAAATCGCATTCGACGGCGACAGGTGATCGGTCGTGATGTTATCCGGCAGCAGCGCCAATGGCCGCATACCTTTCAGCGTGCGTTCACCTGCGAGTGCGCCTTCCCAATACGGTGGGCGGCGGATATACGTTGACTGTGGACGCCAGTCATACAGCGGCGTGACCTGCGTACCGCTGTCGGTGCGAATCGCAAACATCGGCTCATACACTTTACGGAAGTGCTCGGGCTTGACCGAGGCTTTCATGATCGTATCGATCTCTTCATCGCTCGGCCAGATATCCTTCAATCGGATTTCCTTACCGTTTACAACTGTGAGGACATCTTTCTCGATATCGAATCGAATCGTACCGGCGATCGCATATGCCACCACCAACGGTGGCGAGGCGAGAAAAGCTTGCTTGGCATATGGGTGGATACGGCCATCAAAATTACGATTCCCCGACAGCACGGCAGTCGCATACAGATCACGGTCGATGATCTCTTGCTGAATTTTTGGATCAAGCGCGCCCGACATGCCGTTACACGAGGTGCAGGCATAGGCAACGACACCGAAGCCAAGCTTCTCGAGCTCCGGCAACAAGCCTGCATCTTCCAGATACATCGTGACCGCCTTAGACCCCGGCGCCAATGAGGTTTTGACCCAAGGCTTGCGCAACAAACCAAACTTATTTGCATTACGGGCTAACAGGCCAGCGGCGATCACGTTGCGTGGGTTTGATGTGTTGGTGCAGCTGGTAATCGCGGCAATGATCACCGCACCATCCGGCATCTGGCCCGGCACATCATCCCACTTGCCGGCAATACCTTTAGCAGCGAGATCAGTCGTCGCGACCCGCGCATGCGGGTTCGATGGGCCTGCCATATTGCGCACGACGCTCGACAAGTCGAACTTCAGCACACGCTCGTACTCTGCATGTGCCAGGCTATCGGACCACAAGCCAGCGACCTTGGCATAGGTCTCAACCAGTTTCACTTGATCTTCGCTGCGACCCGTCAGCTTCAAATACTGAATGGTCTGCTCATCAATGCTGAACATCGCCGCAGTCGCACCATACTCGGGCGCCATATTGGAGATAGTGGCGCGATCGCCCAGCGTGAGGGCACGTGCACCTTCACCAAAGAATTCCAGATAGGCACCGACTACCTTTGATTTGCGCAGAAACTCGGTAAGTGCGAGTACCACATCGGTCGCAGTGATACCCGGCTGTGGCTTGCCGGTGAGTTCAACACCGATAATGTCTGGCAGGCGCATCCAGGATGCACGACCGAGCATCACGTTCTCCGCTTCCAAGCCACCTACACCAATTGCGATCACACCGAGTGCATCCACATGCGGTGTATGGCTATCGGTACCCACACACGTATCCGGATAAGCGACACCCTGGTCGCTGTGAATCACCGGCGACATACGCTCCAGATTAATCTGGTGCATGATGCCGTTACCCGGCGGGATCACATCGACATTTTTAAATGCATGCTTAGTCCAGTCGATGAAATGGAAACGGTCTTCATTACGACGATCTTCGATGGCACGATTTTTCTCGAACGCCTGCGGATCGTAACCACCGCACTCCACCGCGAGCGAGTGATCGACGATCAGCTGCACCGGCACGACCGGGTTCACCTTGGCCGGGTCACCCCCCTGATCCGCAATCGCATCACGCAAACCTGCCAGGTCCACCAGCGCGGTCTGACCGAGAATGTCATGACACACCACGCGAGCTGGAAACCACGGAAAGTCAAGATCACGCTTACGCTCGATCA
>JBIKUP010000274.1:0-3175 GCA_044347535.1 Burkholderiaceae bacterium | reverse complement strand
CGCGGTAAATCATGATGAGGTATTGCCAGTCAAGATTACTGCGCCTGATTTGTGCGGACGGTTTTCTGGTCGTGTCATTCGTGGTTTGAACGCCAAGGCCGAAACCCCGCAGTGGATGAAGCAGCGTCTTGAGCGCAGTGGCCAACGATCGATCTCGGCATTAGTCGACATCTCGAACTACGTGATGCTCGAACTCGGCCGACCCACCCACGTGTTCGACCTCGACAAAATTCACGGTGGCCTCGAAGTACGTTGGGGGCGCGCTGGCGAGCAGCTTAAGCTATTGAACGGTAATGCCGTCGGCTTGGATGATTGGATTGGTGTGATTGCCGACGAGACTGGTCCGGAGGCGATGGCTGGCATTATGGGCGGCGACGCTACCGCGGTGTCGCTCGACACCACCAACATTTATCTCGAAGCTGCGTTCTGGTGGCCGAATGCGATTCAGGGCAGAGCGCGTCGCTTCAATTTTTCTACCGATGCGGCGCATCGTTTTGAGCGCGGCGTGGATTTTGCGACCACAGTAGAACATATCGAGCGAATCACTGCGCTGATCGTCGAGATTTGCGGTGTACCCGGACAGACCAAGGTCGGGCAGGTGGATGATCAGATCACCGCGCTGCCAAAACGTGAGCCGGTGACACTGCGTGTCGCACGCGCTGCAAAAATTATTGGTATCCCGCTATCGGCACAGCAAGTGGCTGATATCTTCTCGCGCTTGGGTTTGCCGTTTACTCAAGAAGGCGAGCTGTTCTCAGTCACTGCACCTAGCTACCGCTTTGATATTGAGATTGAAGAAGACCTGATCGAAGAGATTGCAAGGGTCTACGGCTTCGACAATATTCCGGCGCTACCTCCGGTATCGGCGAATGAAATTCGTATTGCACCTGAACACCTGCGTTCCTTGTTTACGGTGCGTCGGCAGATGGCGGACCTCGACTATCAGGAAGTGGTCAACTACAGCTTCATTGATGAGGCTACCGAACACAGTTTTGGGCTGGCTGATCCCATCAAGCTGCTGAACCCGATCGCCAGCCAAATGAATGTGATGCGCTCGCAGTTGCTCAGTGGTCTGGTGGCGAATGTTCGCTACAACCTCAATCGCAAGGCCTCGCGTGTACGCGTGTTCGAGATTGGCGCAGTGTTCTGCAAGGATGCCAGCGTGGTGGATGGGCCGCTCTCTGTGGCAGGTATCGCGCAACCCAAACGATTGTCGGCGCTGGCGTATGGCGCGGTGGCCGACGAGCAGTGGGGCCAGCCTGCACGCACTGTAGACTTTTTTGATCTGAAGGCCGATCTGGAGGCCTTGTTCGCGCCGCACGCACTGCGCTTTGAGGCCGCAGTTCACCCTGCGCTACACCCTGGCCGTTCAGCCGCTGTTCTGCTGGGTGGTGAGTCTATCGGCGTGATCGGCGAGTTACATCCGGCGTTGGTGCAGTCGATGGAGTTGCCGCTGGCACCCGTGATGTTTGAAGTCGATGCCGCTGCGCTGCAGCAGCGCAGCCTGCCAGCGTATCAAGAGCTATCGAAGTTTCCGCCGGTGATGCGCGACTTGGCGCTATTAGTTGACCAGTCAGTTTTAGTGCAATCACTGCTGGACACCATGCAGCAGTTAGTGGCCGCGAACCCTGTGTGTCGAATCATGCAACACATTGTTTTATTTGATGAATATCGCGGCAAAGGTCTGCCGGAAGGGCAAAAAAGTCTTGCCTTCCGGGTGACCATGCAAGATACTCGAAGCACCCTGCAGGACGAATCGGTCGACGCGGCAATGGCTGCGCTGGCAGAGGCTGTTCACCATACGCATGGCGCGACCATAAGAAAATAAGCAGCCATTTGGGTTGTCGTCGAACATGATGAATCACACCAATCCCGCAGAAGTCGAATCCGTTGTCGCGGCCGATCTTGATCGGGCTATTCAGGCCAACCAAGCGCGCGTCGGTGCTGAGAAAGAATTGCCAACCCTGACCAAGGCTGAGCTGGCAGAGTTGCTGTTCGAGCAGGTCGGATTGAACAAACGAGAAGCCAAGGACATGGTGGATACTTTCTTTGGCGAGATCCGCGATGCATTGGAGCGTGGCGAGTCGGTGAAGCTGTCCGGGTTCGGCAACTTCCAACTGCGTGACAAGCCGCAACGACCCGGTCGCAATCCCAAGACGGGGGAAGAAATCCCAATCAGCGCCCGTCGCGTGGTTACCTTCCATGCAAGCCAAAAGCTGAAAGCGCAGGTTGATGCGGCGAGTGTCCGCCCACCAGCGCATCCCGCCTGATTTAAACCGCCATGAACGACCGCGCAGCCAAGCCTGTACTGGCGCCTCTGCCACCGATTCCGCCGAAGCGATACTTCACGATCGGCGAGGTCAGCGAGCTGTGCGGCGTAAAGCCCCATGTACTTCGCTACTGGGAGCAGGAATTTACTCAACTGAAGCCTGTCAAACGACGGGGCAACCGACGCTACTACCAGCACCATGAGGTGATGCTGATCCGCCGCATCCGGGAGCTGCTGTACGAGCAAGGCTTCACCATTAGCGGCGCGCGTAACAAGCTCGACTCAAGTGGCGCTGGTCAGCCAGCCAAAGCTGAAGCGTTGGACTTGTTGGCTGTACGTGCTGAGCTGTCGGCCATCCTCGGATTACTGCGCGCCTGAGCGCTGGCCCGATCGGGCATAACCCAGGCAGCAAAGAGGCAAAAACGGGCAAAAAAAAGCCCGCTCAGGGAGCGGGCAAGATCTATATCTGAGGAGAAGACATAGAGGAGACACCCTGATTATGCTGCTCTGCAAAATATAAGGCAAATGCTTTGTTTCTATCTGCCCCATAGAATTTTCATATGACTGCGTATCCGGGTGTGACTGAATCGGTGTTTGCAGAATCCCATGCAGCGCTTTATGCGGATATGCCATATTGGCAACTTCGTGAAATTCTGACCGACTGATTCATTGCGGAAATAAAATTTTGCGAATTTCTGAACGTTTGACCGTATAATTTCTTTTAGGAATCAAACCGGTTTGCCAGCGTCCCGCATCCGTCGATTTGGATGGGATGATGGCAAGCCCCAAGTGTTTGATTTTTTTCTCTCACCAGATTCATGGAGGCGGTGTTGGCGGACTCTAATCAAAGCGGCTGTCTGACGGTTGGCGAAGGCGTCGTGCTGAACGGGACATTCGTTGTTCCAG
>JBIKUP010000094.1:0-6080 GCA_044347535.1 Burkholderiaceae bacterium | reverse complement strand
TATTGATCGCGCGGTGAAAGCAGCGCGCGGCGCGATGGACGGTGCCTGGGGCCAACTGACCGCCACCGAGCGCGGACGTATTCTCAGCAAAGCAGCAACGCTAATTGTGCAGTATGCCGAGGAAATAGCGCAGATTGAATTGCGCGATACGGGCAAGCCTTTGTCAGTCGCGCGCGCAGATGTCGTCGCCGTCGCGCGTTATTTCGAGTACTACGGCGGCGCTGCCGACAAGCTGCACGGTAAGCAGATTCCTTATCTCAATGGGTATAACGTGCAATTGGTGTACGAGCCGCATGGCGTGGTGGCGATCATCATTCCCTGGAACTATCCGGCACAGATGTTCGGCCGTACCGTGGCGCCCGCACTGGCCGCGGGTAATGCCGTGGTACTCAAGCCCTCTGAAGATGCCTGCATGTCGGGCCTGAAACTCGCTGCGCTATTAGTTGAAGCCGGCCTGCCGCCGGGTGCGCTAAATCTAGTAACCGGTTATGGACATGAGGCGGGTGCTGCACTCACCGCACACCCTGACATCAATTACGCCAGCTTCACCGGTTCACCGGAAGTTGGTGCGATGGTGCAGCAATCAACCGCGCGTAATGCCGTGCCATGTACGTTGGAACTCGGCGGTAAATCGCCGCAGATCGTGTTTGAAGACGCCGATCTTGATAAAGCGCTGCCTATCATTATCAAAGCCATTACGCAGAATGCTGGTCAGACCTGCTCGGCGGGTAGCCGTTTGCTGATTCAGCAAAGCATCTACGATCAATTTATCAAGCGTGTGGCCGAGGCTTTCAGCAAGGTGAGGGTCGGAACGCCCGAGATGGATTTTGACTGCGGCCCCATCGTCAACCGTAAACAATATGAGCGTGTGCGTGGCTTTATTGATGACGCTGTGAAAACCGGCGTGCCGCTGCTAGCTGAAGGTATGGTTGCCGAAGGCTGCTCTAAAGAGGGCTACTTTGTTGCCCCAGCACTGTTCGGTGCGGTACCGCGAGATCACCGGCTAGCGTGCCAGGAAGTATTCGGCCCGGTGCTGTCTGCGATGTCATTCAAAGACGAAGAAGATGCGATACAACTCGCGAATGCCACCGAATACGGTTTGGTGTCTGGCATCTGGACTGAAAACGGCGCAAGGCAGGCGAGGGTAGCGAAGCGCATGCAAAGCGGTCAGGTTTTTATTAATTGCTACGGCGCTGGTGGTGGCGTGGAGTTGCCGTTTGGTGGCATGAAGAAAAGCGGTCATGGACGGGAAAAGGGCTTCATCGCTTTAGAAGAATTCAGCACCACTAAAACAGTGGTTCTACACCACGGGTGATTGCGCGCTGTGTTGAGAGGGCGGCATAGGTGCGCCTTCTCGCCGTATGTCGTGTAATGTATTCGATCGTACTTTTTGCAGAAAAATATAAAAAATAATTTTAAGGTTTTGGAGACAGCATGGGACAGCTAGCAGGCAAAGTTGCCATTATTACCGGCGCCGGTAGCGGCTTTGGTACCGGCATGGCAGAGGCGTATGTACGCGAGGGTGCAAAGGTGATTGTTGCCGACATCAACACCGAAGCCGGTGAGCGCGTAGCAAAGTCGCTCGGCGTCAATGCCAAGGCCGTTGCAACTGATGTCGCTAATGGCGCTTCTGTACAAGCGATGGTGCAGGCCTGTGTCGATAGCTTTGGCGTACCCGATATTGTGATTAACAATGCCGGCACCACCCATCGCAATCAGCCGATGTTGCAGGTGGATGAGCAAACCTTCGACCGGGTTTTTAATGTCAATGTGAAATCGATTTATCACATGGCGCATGCAGTCGTGCCGGTGATGCGCGCGCGCGGCAAGGGTGGCCTGATTATTAACGTCGGCTCCACCGCCGGCATCCGCCCGCGCCCTGGTTTATGCTGGTATAACAGCTCAAAAGGCGCGGTGAATCTGCTCTCGAAGGCGATGGCGGTTGAACTGGCACCCGACAAAATACGCGTGAATGCCTTGTGCCCGGTGATGGGTGCGACGGCCTTGCTGGAAGATTTTATGGGCATGCCAGATACACCGGAGAATCGCGCTCGCTTTTTATCGACCATACCGCTCGGTCGCTTGTGTGAGCCGAGAGATATGGCGGCAGCAGCAGTTTTTCTCGCGACTGAAGCAGCCGAGTTTTTAACGGGTCTGGAAATGCCCATTGACGGTGGTCGCACGATTTAACTTAGTCCTAGAATTTCATTGAAGCTGATGATGCGATCTCTCATTGCCGCACTGTTGATGTTTTGCTGCCTCTCGTCGGCGCGCGCGGAGTGGAAGCTGATTGATGTGAAGGATGGTGAGGCGTTCTACATCAATGATTTTTTCCGGCCCGGTGGCGATACCACGCGCATGTGGATGCTGATTGAATATCGCGAGCCGACGCCGCAGGGCAGCCTGTCCGTGACATTATTGTGGGAAGTGGATTGTGCGGCCCGTGCGATGCGCACCTTGCGTTATTCATCGTTTCCCTATCGTATGGGTATTGGCGATGCAATCAAGATCGATGAAACCCCGAGTGAATGGATCAAGCCAGCCGAGGACTCGCCGCAAGAAACCATGTTCGTGCTGATCTGCCGCTTCGACCCGAATGCAGGCCCAAAAACCTGAATCTCCGTGCTGGGCGTTAAAATAGCGCCATAAAAACAAATAAGCCACGCGCGCCATAGCCGTGGCGACGAGGAGAGACAGTGAAGATCCGGTTTTTGCGGCTGCCATGGTCGAATCCGCGCAGCAAGATTGAACCCATTTTGTTCGAGTGGTTCACGCTGATTGGGATGTTCCTGTTCGCGGCTTGGCTGCTGGGCATGAAAGGTGTCTGGCAACTGCTGCTGCAGTCCGATCCCACCGGTATCACCTTCATCATCATCATTATCTTTTGTATCGCAACGCTCTGGTGCGGTACTCGCAGCCGCGAACTTGATCGTCAGCGGCAAAGCCTTGAGCAGCAAATTGCTAATCCCGGGACCGCGCCGATGGAAGGCTGCTGGGCATCTTCGTACTGGGGTGCGCTGCGCGCCAAGCCAATTGATTCTGGCGCGCCGATGGATTTATTGTCCGAGCAAACCCACGGTAGTCATGCCACAGCTTGGTGGGTCAATGGTCTGCAGCTGAAGCTGGGCTTGCTTGGTAAGGTGATTGGTTTTTCGATGCTGGCGATGCAGATCGGGCATATGCAAAGCTTCGATCAGTCGCAAGCGCAAGATATGCTGCGCGAGCTGACTACCGGCTTGGGTGTTGCGCTGCTGACCACCATGGTGGGTTTGGTCGCCAATATTCTGCTCGGTATGCAGTTGACTCGGCTCGATCGCTTCGCCGATGAGCTAGTGACTCGTGCGCAGACGCACGGCTTGAAGATCAAGGCCTAGGACAATCACCCATGGCCAACCGTAAGCGATCGCGCGAACAAGAAGTCGACCCGATGTATGACATGTTGTTCAACATGCTCATCGCATTTGTGTTCTGCTTCATTATCGCGTTTTTGTCGATTAATCCAAAAGCGCAGAAGAGTGGTGATATTCCGGCGAAAGCCGAGTTCATCATTACGCTGTCGTGGCCTGATAACGATCCCAATGATCTCGACCTCTGGACGCAGGGTCCGTCTGGTGAAGTGGTGTGGTTTCGCAATCGTGAAGCAGGGCTGATGCATCTGGATCGTGATGATCGCGGTAGTTCGAATAACACCATCATCGTGAACGGCAAGAAGGTGGTGAATCCTCTGCGGCAGGAGGTCACGACGATTCGCAGCATTATCCCGGGTGAATATGTCGCGAATGTTCACTACTACGAAACCAAAGAGCTCGATCCAAACGATCCCAAAGCCGGCAAGCCGGTTGAGGCCACGCTCACGGTGATCAAAGTCAATCCGAAAGCCGAGGTCGTGTTCTATGGACAGGCTACGCTGGATACGCGTGGTAAGGAAGCGACCTTGGTGCGCTTTACTATCGACCCGAGCGGTGCTGTCACCAATATCAATACCATCCCGAAATCTTTAGCGAAGTCGCTGACATGACCCTGACATTGATTATTGCCTTTTCGCTGTTTGTCTTTTTATTCGCGCTCGCGTTGGTCTATTCCAGTTGGCCGCGCTGGTTGAAAGGGGTGCTGACATTAGGCGTCTGTGCATTTTACTTTTATGGTCATAACGCCGTGATGAGTGTGATTGGCTACCCCACTAACGACCCCTTGCCAGCGCGCTTCTTACTGATTGCAGCAGTAATCGAAGAACCAACGCCGAAGTATCCGGGTGCTTTATATCTGTGGGTGACGCCGATTGAAGAAGGCCGGCGTCATCTTGAGCCACGGGGCTACAAGCTGCCCTATATGCGTGCGCTGCATGAGCGAATTACCGAAGGCATGAAAAAAGGTCAGCGTGGTATTAGTCAGATGGGTACCGCCGAGGCGAAGTCGGGGCAGGGTACGGGGCCGAGCTGGCTGAACCCGGGCAAGGACGAGCAAGAGATTAAGATCATGGATCTGCCTGCTCCGCAGGTACCGGAAAAATAAAATGCGATCGCTTAATAATTTTTCCAGCGCGATTGCACTGATGAGTGTTGTCGCAGCGCTGAGTTTGCTCGCTGGCTGCCAAAAACCGGCTAACGATAATTCCTTATTCCCGCTGGGCGAAGGAAGGAGTTGGACCTACCGCATTGAGATCAGCTACGACGCACCAGAGCCTTATGTCGATCGATCGACGATCACCATGACGAATCTTGGTCGGGTGGATTTGAATGGTGTTGAGACTTGGCGCCGACGCAGTGACTACGGCAACGACTATTGGCTGAAGATTGATGACAAAGGGGTGCATCGTATCGCCAGCCGTACACCGAATGACAAAGTGGCGGTACTCGACAGTGCGCCCCGCACCGTACTGCCAGCCAAACTCAGTAAGGAAGAAAAGTGGACCACGACTACGGTGCCTTATTTTCTGAAGCGTCGAAACGAGTGGCCGCAAGAGTTCAAATATGTTGATCGCTTTCGCGATCTCACTATGACCTATGCGGTAGAGGCTACAGACCAAAAAGTCAGTACGCCTGCCGGTGATTACGCCGGTTGTGTGCTGATCAAAGGGGTGACGCCTTTGCACATCTGGCACGAGCGCGAAATGACCTACAAAGAGGCACCGATGGTGAACCTAGAGTGGTACTGCCCCAACGTAGGCTTGGTACAGCTGGAGCGTCATGAGCCGACCACAGCACGATTTTTTCAGGGGGGCGTGATGCGAATGACGCTGCTACGCACCAAAAGCTTCTAGCGCTCTTTCAGCGTTGTATCCAACGCTTGTTCATTCGTTTTTTTCCGAATCTCGCGGTTGCGTTTAACAGTATTTTTCGGGGCGGTTCGCTGCCTTGTTTATTCGTGCTTTTGTAAGCCCACGTAAGCTTGCAAATCCTTACGTAAGGCACTGTAAGAATCCCTCCAAAATTAGTAATGAATACCTGTCCGCGACCCGCTCGGGTCGTTTTTTTTTGCTGTCAGCTTTTGTAAGAGAGGGATGATTTTTGCCTTGTTTGCGCATCAAATTTGCTGCGATGCAAAACATCATTTTTCACTCTGTAAAGCGCATTAAAACGCGTGTTTCATTGGCTCCAAAACGTGGGTGAAAGTTCACCCAAAACAGCCTCTGCAACCATGAGTGAGGTAGTGGGATATTCGTTGATTTTTTTTTTAGACCTTGTACCATCAGCGTGCTTAGATACATGTGTGGAGTTGTACAGGAAGCGTCTGTATTTGGGCGATTGTTAAATTAATAACACCGGGGTCCATGCAACCCTAGCACTCGATGAACGGAGACACAATGAAGCTATCCATGAAAACGATGGCCACTGCGGCGATGCTGGTAGCAGCACCAGTCGCAATGGCCAAAGACTGGGGTGTGTACGGTGGCGACACCGGTAACACCCGCTACAGCGTTGCTAACCAAGTTAACGCTGGCAACGTCAAAAACTTGCAGGTCAAGTGGGCACTGCAACTCGGTACCAACCGTTCACAAGAATCGACACCGATTCTGGTTGGTGACACGATGTACGTGACCTCGTCTTTCGGTCCGAAAAACGTCTACGCGGTTAACGCAA
>JBIKUP010000092.1:0-6107 GCA_044347535.1 Burkholderiaceae bacterium | reverse complement strand
GATGAGATTGCCGATGTCCACATCAACCCGGCCGACTTGCGGATTGATACTTTCCGGGCCTCAGGCGCTGGTGGTCAGCATATCAACAAAACAGATTCAGCCGTACGCATCACCCACCTGCCGACGGGCATTGTGGTGGAATGTCAGGATGATCGCAGCCAGCATAAAAACAAAGCACAGGCGATGAAAGTACTGGCAGCACGTATTCGAGATGTTCAGTTGCGCGAGCAGCAAAGCAAAGAAGCTGCGACGCGTAAATCGCTGGTAGGCTCGGGGGATCGGAGTGAGCGAATTCGCACCTATAATTTCCCGCAGGGTCGATTGACTGATCATCGAATCAATTTGACGCTGTACAAACTCGATTACATCATGGATGGCGACTTGGATGAATTGATGTCAGCACTCAGCTCAGAGCATCAGGCTGACCAACTCGCCGCGCTGTCGGACGCCGTGCAATGAAAATCTACCCACTCAGTAAACCGCTGCTTCTGTTGATCGCGCTGGCCTGTACCTGCATGCTCGCGGTGGGGCTGTACTTGCAGCTGCAACTAGAGATGCTGCCCTGTCCGCTTTGTATTTTGCAGCGCTATGCGTTTGCTGTCGTGGCATTGATTGCGCTGCTTACGGTAGTGCTACCCGCGCGATTTGTTCGTATCGGCGCAGCCTTGACTAGCCTTGCGGCGCTGTGCGGTGCTGGCGTGGCGATCAGGCATCTGTGGGTGAAAGCGCATCCCAGTGTCTCTTGCGGCATTGATCCTTTGGAGACCTCGCTCAACGAGATACTCACCGCGCGTTGGTTTCCGTCGCTGTTCCAAGCGGATGGTCTGTGCACCACCGAGTACGAGCCTATCCTGGGACTTTCGATTCCGAGTTGGGCATTGCTCTGGTTTATTGTATTTGCTGTGCTGTCGGCACTTATCGCGCTGTCTCGACAATCGCGCACATGAATATCGAGGCGCTGCTCAAGCTGTCTCTGATCGATCCGCTGGAAGCGCAAGTGCTGCTGGCGCACGCGCTGAAATGCAGCCGGGTTCAGTTAGTTATTCGTAGCAAAGACGAACTCACTCCGCAGCAAGTCACCGACGTGAGCGCACTTTTCATGCGCCGCATGCAAGGCGAGCCAATTGCCTACCTGACTGGCGAGCGCGAGTTTTATGGTTTGCGTTTCGCAATCACGCCGGATGTGCTGATCCCTCGACACGAGACCGAATTATTGGTCGAACTCGGCATAGAAAAACTACCCAAAGGCGGTGCCGTCCTCGACCTTGGCACTGGATCCGGGGCGATTGCTGTGTCGCTCGCGCATGCACGGCGCGATGCGCGGGTGACTGCTACCGATGTCAGCCAAGGCGCGTTAGCCCTGGCGCGTCGTAACGCAGCGGTGCACGCCGTCGCTCCTCAATTCGTGCAGAGCGACTGGTTTGAGCAGGTCGAAGATCAGTTTGATCTGATCATCAGTAATCCACCTTATATCGCGGCCAGCGATCCCCATCTCATGCAGGGTGATCTGCGCTTCGAGCCGCGTGCGGCGCTGACGGATGAGTCGAATGGGATGATGCACATTGGCACCATCATCGATGGTGCGGTGCGGCACCTGAACCCGGGGGGCTGGCTATTACTGGAACACGGCTATGATCAAGCCGCCGCCGTCCGGGCACTGCTGCAAAAGTCGGGCTGGCAGCAGGTTCAGAGCTGGAAAGACCTGTCGGGCATAGAGCGCGTCACCGGCGCGCTGCTTGACGGCAACCACTCCGCCAAACCCCTATAATGGCGGCTCATTTGTTTCGAGCATAAGGGAATTTCGTCTATGAGCGACGTACAAGCATGGATCAAGGAAACGGTGACCACCCACCCGGTGGTGCTATTCATGAAGGGCACCGCACAGTTTCCCCAGTGCGGTTTTTCGGGTCGCGCCATCGAGCTGCTGAAGTCGGTTGGCGTGGACAACCTGGTGACCGTCAATGTGCTGGAAGATGACGAGGTACGCCAAGGCATCAAAGATTTTTCCAACTGGCCAACCATCCCCCAGCTCTACATCAAGGGTGAATTCGTTGGTGGCGCAGATATTCTCAACGAGATGCACGAATCCGGCGAACTACAAGCGCTGATCAAGGGTTGAGCACTTGAAGCGCCTGATCGTCGCCATTACCGGCGCATCAGGCGCACGCTATGGCGTGCGGCTGCTGGAATTGCTGGGCGCTACCGAAGGCATCGAGACCCATCTGATGATCTCCGATGCGGCCGCCCTTAATCTTCATCACGAACTCGACGTCAAGCGCAAGGATATCGAGGCGCTTGCTCATCATGTTCACAGCGTTCGAGATATCGGCGCATGTGTCGCCAGCGGTTCGTTTCGTGCCGACGGCATGGTGATCGCCCCCTGCTCCATGAAAACGCTGGCCGCAGTGGCGCATGGAATGTGCGACAACCTGATCACCCGCGCTGCGGATGTAACCCTCAAGGAAAGACGTCGCCTCGTGCTGCTCGTGCGAGAGACACCCTTCAACCTGGCTCATTTGCGCAACATGACCGCGGTAACAGAGATGGGTGGCATTATTTTCCCGCCACTGCCTGCGCTGTATCAGCGACCGCAATCCATTGACGAGATGATTGACCACACGGTAGGTCGGGTGATGGACATGCTGGGCCTCGAACAATCACTCGCGCCCGAGTGGAACGGCCTGAAACCCGCTCAAGGCTAGCCTAAATCTTCTTGATATCGATGTCCGTTGGTACCGAGTCGCCATCTGGTACTTGCTCAGGCGCCGGCGAAGCCTCTGCCCCCGGCGCCGGTTGATCCTTACCCTCCAGCAGCACCCCCACCATGCGTCCGATGGCGTCGTTGTATCCCGCCATCGAAAAAACATTGGTCCGAAAATGTCCGCTCGTCAGCGGGAACGCAAAGCCCACGGACTCCGAGCGTGAGAGGGCATCGTTCAGCTGCGCAGATTCGCCAAACCAATACAGCATGACTTCGCCGTTCGCGGTTTCCATGGGCTCACACACGGAGTCAAGCGCAACAGCGCCCACCTTGGTGGTCAGCATCATGGGGTAGTTGTTTCCTGGTTCGCACGGCGTGCCATTAGCGAAGTAGTAGCGACAAACACGATTCGCGCACAGCATGCCAAACATGGCCTTGCCGTTGTCGTGGGTAGAAGCCTCGCCCATACCTTCACGGAATTGTGAAGCCCAATCGCCGTGCTCAACCCTGTCGTCCGCGTTGGTCAACGCGGGGACGCCCAATGAAAGCACTAGCAGCAATAACAGTCGTCGCATTCCAACCCCTAGCAATGAATGATGAGAATTTAGCACGGCGCCCGATGCTCGGTTACTGACCGCAATCTCGTCGCTCCAGCACACGCTGAACCCTACAAGCCCCTGTTAATTTTCAAGCAAGTTGCAGCTGGGGCAGGTACGCAACTGCCCATGACTGCCAAGGGGTATCTGAAGAATGATTTTTTGATGCATTACGACTGAATTTTTCATGCCAAAGCCGCAAATAATTGCCTGTATATCAAGGCTATAATCTGAGGCATCAAACAAGTTGCTACTCATCGCAAAAGCGAAATTTGTCTGAGTCTTTTTGCGCTCAAGACAGCCAGTTACCGGAGGTACTTCATGGGATCAATCGTCAAACAGGCCGGATGGGTGCTACTGGCTTTACTCGGCGCATTTGCGCTCGGCACTATCGCGCTGGCGCGCGGAGAAACCATCAATGCACTGTGGATCGTGGTCGCTGCAATAGCGGTCTACATGATCGGCTTTCGCTTTTACGCGCAATTCATTGCGAACCGCGTCATGCAACTCGATGCGAATCGTGCGACACCTGCGATCCGCCTGAATGACGGCCTCGATTTCGTACCCACCAATAAGCACGTGCTGTTCGGCCACCACTTCGCGGCGATCGCAGGTGCGGGCCCCTTGGTCGGGCCGGTACTGGCCGCACAAATGGGCTATCTACCCGGCATGCTGTGGCTGCTGGTCGGCGTCATCCTGGCGGGTGCGGTGCAAGATTTCATGATCCTCTTTGTCTCTACCCGTCGCGATGGCCGTTCGCTGGGCGATCTGGTGAAGAGTGAGCTTGGCATCGTTCCGGGTGTGATCGCTCTGTTCGGCACCTTCATGATCATGACGATCTTGCTGGCCGTACTAGCGCTGATCGTGGTGAAGGCGCTCGCTGAAAGTCCATGGGGTACGTTCACTGTTGCGGCCACCATCCCGATCGCGTTTTTCATGGGTATCTATAGCCGCTATATACGACCAGGAAAAGTCGGTGAAGTGTCCATCATCGGCTTCGTGTTGCTGATGGCATCGATTGTCTACGGTGGCCATATTGCTGCCGATCCTTTCTGGGGTCCGGCTTTCACGTTCAATGGCAAACAGCTGACCGGTATGCTTTTGGTGTATGGCATCGTGGCATCGGTACTGCCAGTTTGGCTGCTGCTCGCACCACGCGACTATCTCTCAACCTTCCTGAAGATCGGCGCGATTGTCGCGCTAGCGATTGGCATTCTGGTGGTGGCACCCGACCTGAAAATGCCAGCGATGACGAAGTTCATCGATGGCACTGGACCGGTTTGGTCGGGTACCCTGTTCCCGTTCTTGTTTATCACTATCGCCTGCGGTGCAGTATCAGGGTTTCACTCGCTGATTTCATCGGGCACCACGCCCAAGCTACTCGAGAACGAGCGTCACATGCCCTACATCGGTTACGGTGGCATGCTGATGGAATCGTTCGTCGCGATCATGGCGCTGGTCGCCGCGTCGGTGATCGAGCCGGGTGTTTACTTTGCGATGAATAGCCCGGCTGCGGTTCTCGGCACAACGCCGGAAACGGCCGCAGCTGCCATCAGTCAATGGGGCTTCGTGGTAACGCCCGAGATGCTGCGGCAGACGGCGCAGGACGTTGGTGAGGCCACCATCATCTCGCGTACCGGCGGTGCGCCGACGCTGGCAGTTGGTATGGCCTATATTTTCTCGGAGATGGTCGGCGGCAAGGCGCTAATGGCCT
This sequence comes from Burkholderiaceae bacterium, assembly GCA_044347535.1. GTDB lineage: Bacteria > Pseudomonadota > Gammaproteobacteria > Burkholderiales > Burkholderiaceae_D > Pernthalerella. The sequence continues at coordinate 1,096 of JBIKUP010000092.1, read as the reverse complement.
TCTGGTATCACTTCGCAATCTTGTTCGAGGCCCTGTTCATCCTGACCGCTGTTGATGCAGGCACTCGCGTCGGTCGCTTCATGCTGCAAGACTTGCTGCGCACACTGGTACCCCCTTTCCGTGTAGTGCCCGATCTGGCGTCGAACATCCTCGCCACACTGCTGTGTGTCGGTGCCTGGGGTTACTTCTTGTATCAAGGCGTGGTGGATCCGCTTGGCGGTATCAACACCCTGTGGCCACTGTTCGGGATTTCTAACCAAATGCTGGCTACGGTTGCGTTGATTCTGGCCACCGTCGTGCTGTTCAAGATGAAGCGCGAAAAATTTGCCTGGGTCACGGTAGTGCCGACCGCTTGGCTGCTGATCTGCACTATGACAGCGGGCTATCAGAAGATCTTCCATGAGAACCCGAAGATCGGCTTCCTGGCGCATGCTGCCAAGTTTCAAACCGCCGCATCGAATGGCCAGGTACTAGCGCCCGCCAAATCGCCAGAGCAAATGCAGCAAATCATTCTGAACGACTACATCGATGCAACGCTGGCGGCCATCTTTATCGCTGTGGTGTTGTCTATCCTGATGTTCGGGATCCGCTCCTGCCTGCAAGCACTCAGGGAGCGCGAGCCCACCACCGTTGAGGCAGCTGCAGTGCCGATCAACACCGTATCAGCTTGATCTGAAGGTCCGAGTATATGTTCAGCGAACTAGGGAAATTTGGCGCCTACCTCGGCCAGACGGCAAGGCTGATGGTCGGGCTGCCGGACTACGACAACTACCTGAATCATATGCAGGCCAATCATCCAGACCAGACCGCGATGAGTTACGAAGAATTTTTCCGAGAGCGGCAGGAAGCGCGGTATGGAGGCAACGGCAAGATTGCGCGTTGCTGCTGAAAATAAAAACGCCCGGGTGACCGGGCGTTTTTACAATATCTTTACGAAAACTTGGTGCCGACTGCAGGACTCGAACCCGCCACCCCATGATTACAAATCAAGTGCTCTACCAGATGAGCTAAGCCGGCAACGGCCCGGATTATACGTTATTTGATTCTAGTAAGCCTCGGCCGGCCGCCGTTTTTTGGCGGTGGCTCGTCACCCCCG
>JBIKUP010000091.1:0-6148 GCA_044347535.1 Burkholderiaceae bacterium | reverse complement strand
CCGGCGACAAAGTCACCTACAAAATCGTCGGCGATGACGAGGCGGATATCAAACTCAAAAAAGTCTCGATCAGCTCGCCGATTGCGCGAGCTTTGATCGGTAAGTACGCTGGCGACACTGTCGAGGTGCAAACGCCTGGCGGCACGCGCGAATATGAAATTCTTGAGGTGCAGTACATCTGACCACAATGCTCGCCCGAATACTTCCCGGCGTACGTGTGTTACTGGTGACCTTTTGGGTCGGCAGCCTGTGGACAGTGGGCTATCTAGCCGCGCCAACTTTGTTTGCGACGCTCCCTGATCGGGCGCTGGCGGGTAGCATTGCCGGGAGTTTGTTTAGGGTTGAGGCGTGGGTATCGGTCGGATGTGGCCTTTCGCTGTTGCTATTGTTTCTGGCTGATCGCGATTTTGCAAAACGTCGGGATTGCGTCGTGCTTGTCGTGTTGATGCTGGTCTGCCTGTCGGTAGGCTACTTCGGGCTCCAGCCATTCATGGCAGCGCTGAGGGAAGCTGCGGTGGCCAATGGCGGTGTGATGACTGAGGCTGCGCGTGCCCGCTTTGGGGTTTTGCACGGCATGGCTAGTGTGATTTACCTGCTCCAAAGTGGCCTCGGCGTCCTACTCGTTCTAAGGCAGCGCGGCTGACCAATACTTCCCCCCGTTGTCGCCACGGCTTCAACCTGCATCCGAGGGATGCTCGCCTTTTGTTAACACCGTAAACATTGCTGAGGCTTACTGCGCGACCAGTTGGTATGGCGGTGTAGTGCATCTGCGTCATTTCGGAAAAACAATGATGCTCTTAGGCTCATCATAGTCGATGATCGCCTATCAGAGGATTCCGTCATGTCAATTCAGAGCCCAAGGTCGGTACCGTCATCGCCGTTATCTGCTTTCCCCGTCCAGTCAGCTGAAAATGTGCAGGCCATTGATACTCCTGGATTTCCCCGGAATTTGGAGGCGCTAGACATTTTCTACATTACTACCTCAGAGCCATCATTAAAAAACACTGAATACAGGTTGCGGGAAGCAGCGCAGGTGTCTGGTGTCCCTATGCAAGCGATGTACGTTGAAGATTTGACGGGTACGAGCCAGGAAGAAAAAATCGACCAACTGAAGAAACATCTCCGGCAACTGCGCACTGCCGGGAAGATCGATTGTCATACTCAGATTGGCATTCATCTGCATGGATCGATTATTGAGGGACCTCATTTTCTCTCCAACAGAAATAATGAGTTTTTCATTGAAACTCGGGAATTAGTATCCCTGATCAGGGAAGTTCTCGCATCACCGGAGCAAAACGCCGATCCTGGCGCATGGAAAGGATCTGTTCACATTGGCGCCTGCGGGGTTAGTCGCGCCTCTAATGATCTAAATGCAAAGAGCGGGTACACGTTACTGTACGGTGGAAAGAAAGTGAAATGTAGCTCGGATTCCGAGGCAATCTTTCGAGGCATGATTTGTAGATTGGCGGAATATCGAAGAGATATAAAAAATAGTGTTTTTCCTACCGCTCGGGATTTTTATGAATCGGCGAGTGCAATCAGCGGCGAAAAGGTGAGCATGATCGGTGATGGTTATGCGTTTTATTTCAGATCAGGGTATCTGCCACCGTTGTCTGCATTGTGCCGGCCGGCGGTCATGGAGAAGCTTCAGCGGTCGCTGTACGCCAAGCTAATTCATGGAAAAATCAGCAATGTTGAAAAAATGGTCAATTTGCTGCGCCAAGGAATGCAGGACATCAAAATTCCTGAGCCTTTGCATGTATTCGCGACTGTGGGAGGAAGTGATGCCGACGAAAAACTTAGTCTACTCGTACGATCCGGAGTAGATATAAATACCCCCATCTATGGGCTCAATGCCTTGCAGTATGCGATCGAGGGAAATAACAAAGAGATGGTGCGGTTGCTACTCAAGCACGGTGCAGATATAAGCAAAAAAAATGATTGGCAGGCATCAGCAATGAGTGCGGCCGTTTATCTCGGCAACTTAGATATCGTTGAAATGTTGATCGATGCTGGAGCAGATATTACTGATGCCGATAGAAACGGGAAAACAGCCGTAACTCTCGCATTTGAAAAATCAGACCTAAGGCGAATTTACAAATTTAGCGAACTGTATTTTTCGAAAACACCGCTTGGCGAAAAAATTGGTCATGTGCCAACTGAAATGGTGCTGGATTACCTGTTTTCGATCGGGCAAGTCAGCACCTACCGCTTGCTTATAAGTAAATCGCTCGACCCGGAGAGGTGGACGAGGAAGTTGTTTTTAATGTCCGAGCACAGATATCTGGAAAAATTGCAGACACTTGAAAGCCATTTATACATCAAGAATTCGCTGTTGCTAGAACTGTTAAACATTACAGTGACAAAGGCGGGGGCACGTTTTCCAGATCTGTTTGAAGATCATCTCGTTGCGCTTGCCCAGAATAAAGAGATTGATGGTCAAAAATTTATTGGCGATATCCTGACAAGTCCAGGTTTTATCAAGAAGTGGTCAGAGAGCCTGAAATTCCTGAGTCAGCGCCTTGGATCACTTGGTTTGAAAGACGCAAGCGAGTTGGTAGACGCAGCACTGACGCTAAAATCTGAAATTGGCGACGAGAGTAAAGAGCATATTGCCATGCGAATTTTTGTGGAGGGCCCATCAATTTATCCGCCCCTTGAAATAGCTTGCCGGGATAACAAGCTCGCACAAGTCAAGTTGCTTCATCAAGCGATGCCATTCGTGATAAAGGCACCTCCATGGGGTGGAAAAAGTGCATTGATGATGGCCAGTGAGGCGAATGCAACTGAGGTTGTCAGGTGGTTGCTTGATAGGGGCGTGGATCCTACCCTCAACGATAACCAAGGATATTCAGCCTTGGACTATGCCACCGCTGGACAGCATGTCGAGGTCGAACGTATATTGCGCGAACGCATAGGTGTATCAGCCAGCAGTGCTCAGACGTTCTAGTTGCATGGAAGCTGATCGCCCAAGAGTGCGGTAACTATCGAGGCGAAGGTTGAAGGAGTACTAGCCGCCCAGCGCACGTTTTTTCTTGCTGCTCTGCCGAGTCTTGGCCTTGCGCACATTGCCGCCCGCAGTCAGGCGCTCATTACCTTTCAGCACGACTTTTTTGACCGTGGGCCGTTTGGTCACATGCGTCGTGACGATGGTGACTTCGCGCATACCTTTGCCGCGCGTTGGGCTAACGGCTTTGGGTTTTTCGACTTTCGGTCGATATAACACCAGCAGCTTGCCGATATGCTGCACTGGCGCGGCGCCGAGTTTTTCGCACAGGGTTTCATAGTAGGACACGCGCGCCTCACGATCGTCACCGAATACACGCACCTTGATTAGGCCGTGTGCCTTCAGTGCGGTGTCGGTTTCTTTCACCACGGCGGGCGTTAGGCCAGAATCGCCGATCATGACGACTGGGCTGAGGCCGTGCGCTTGGGAGCGCAGTTCGCTACGTTCGGCGGGGGTGAGATTAAGCATGAGGTGCCTTCAAATAAGCATATTCTATGCTGGTCTGGCGACAGAGCAGCGTTTCGATGAATTGCCGTGTCGGCTACGAGTAGATCGCGAGTGTGAGTGAATGGTCAGGAAAAGCGTCAACAAGCAGTGGTTGCATGATCACATCAATGATCCCTATGTGAAGCTCGCGCAGAAAGAGGGCTTTCGCGCGCGTGCGGCCTACAAGCTGAAAGAGATCGATGAAGCCGAGAAGCTGATCAAACCCGGTCAGATCATTGTTGACCTCGGCTGTACGCCAGGTAGCTGGGCGCAGTATGCTCGCCGCAAAATGGCGGGCAAAGAGGGCGGCGGCATCCATGGCAGGATCATCGGCTTGGACCTGTTGCCAATGGAGCCGATTGCGGATGTCGACTTTATTCAGGGAGACTTCCGCGAGCAGGCGGTGGCCGACCAGCTGGCGCAGTTGCTCGGGGGCCAAAAGCTCGATCTGGTGCTATCGGACATGGCACCAAACCTGTCCGGCATTGCGGCTGCCGATGCAGCCCGGATCGAGGATATTGTCGATCTGGCTATCGAATTCGCTTGCCAGCACCTGAAACCTTCCGGCTGCCTGCTCGTCAAATGTTTTAATGGCAGTGGCTACAATCAAATTCTTGAGCAATTCCGGCAAGTGTTTCGTGTCGTTAGCCCCAAGAAGCCAAAGGCCAGCCGGGATAAATCGTCCGAACTGTTCCTGTTAGGTCGCGGGCTCAAGCCCGGATCCTGAAGTTTCGCTCCGGCAGAAGCCGAAGCGCCTTGAAAAATCAGGGGCTTAGCCCCATCTAGGCTGTGGCAAGGCCTGAATCTTGAGAGTAGAATCACTTTCCGTGTCAAGCCGACCGTATCGGCCGCTTTCCAGGAGCTCCCCGCGTGAATAATATGTTTTCCAAAGCCGCCATTTGGGTCGTCATTGCCCTGGTGCTGTTTACCGTCTTCAAGCAGTTCGATGAGCGCGGCATTTCAGGTGGCGCTACTCCGATCGCTTACTCCGATTTTCTCGATGAGGTGAAGGCGCAGCGTATTCGCGAAGCCACCATCGAAGACCGCACCATTATTGCGGTCACAAACGACGGCAAGAAGATCAAGGCAACCACCACCAACCTGGATCGTGGCCTGATTGGTGATCTGGTCAACAACGGTGTCAAGTTCGACGTCAGGCAACCTGAGCCACCGTCTTTCCTGTCTCAGGTGTTTATCTCCTGGTTCCCGATGTTGCTGTTAATTGGTGTTTGGATTTTCTTCATGCGCCAGATGCAGGGCGGCGGCAAGGGCGGTGCCTTTTCGTTTGGTAAGTCAAAGGCGCGTATGCTCGACGAGACGCAGAATGCGGTGACCTTTGCCGACGTCGCCGGTTGCGATGAAGCCAAAGAGGAAGTGAGTGAGTTAGTTGACTTCTTGCGCGACCCCACCAAGTTTCAAAAGTTGGGCGGTCGCATCCCACGCGGTGTGTTGATGGTGGGCCCACCAGGTACCGGTAAAACATTGCTGGCTCGCGCGATTGCCGGCGAAGCCAAGGTGCCGTTCTTTACGATTTCCGGTTCTGACTTTGTTGAGATGTTCGTGGGCGTTGGTGCTTCACGTGTGCGCGACATGTTCGAGAACGCGAAGAAGCATTCGCCTTGCATCATCTTCATCGATGAGATTGATGCGGTGGGTCGTCATCGCGGCGCCGGTATGGGCGGTGGCAATGATGAGCGCGAGCAAACGCTTAACCAGCTGCTGGTTGAGATGGATGGCTTCGAGGCCAACGCCGGCGTGATCGTGATCGCCGCCACCAACCGTTCAGACGTGCTCGACAAGGCGCTGCTGCGCCCGGGTCGTTTCGATCGTCAGGTTCATGTCGGTCTGCCAGACATTCGTGGCCGTGAGCAAATCCTAAATGTGCACATGCGCAAGGTGCCTATTGCGCCTGACGTGCGTGCTGATTTGCTGGCGCGCGGATCGCCGGGCTTCTCCGGTGCTGACTTGGCAAACTTGGTCAACGAAGCCGCGTTGTTTGCTGCACGTCGCAACAAGCGTCTGGTCGAGATGCAGGATTTCGAAGATGCCAAAGACAAGATCGTCATGGGCCCTGAGCGCAAGTCGGCAGTGATGCGCGAAGAAGAGCGTCGTAACACGGCGTTCCATGAGTCAGGTCACGCTGTGGTCGCCAAGCTGTTGCCGAAGGCGGATCCGGTGCACAAAGTCACCATCATGCCGCGCGGTATGGCGCTTGGTCTTACTTGGCAGTTGCCCGAGCATGATCGTGTGAACATGTACAAAGACAAGATGCTGGAAGATATCGCGATCTTGTTTGGTGGTCGTATCGCGGAAGAGATCTTCATGAATCAGATGTCGACCGGCGCCTCAAACGACTTCGAACGTGCGACGAAACTGGCGCGTGCGATGGTGACCCGTTTCGGTATGTCGGAAGCGCTTGGTACGATGGTCTATGAAGATTCTGACCAAGATTCCTACTTCGGCCGCATGTCGTCCAAGACGGTATCGGAAGCTACTCAGCAAAAAGTGGACGCAGAGATTCGCAAGATTCTCGATCGGCAGTATGAGATGTCGCGACACCTGCTGGAAACCAATCGTGACAAGGTTGAGGCGATGGCGAAAGCCCTGCTCGAGTGGGAAACCATCGACGCCGATCAAGTCAGCGACATCATGGCG
>JBIKUP010000090.1:0-6160 GCA_044347535.1 Burkholderiaceae bacterium | reverse complement strand
AGATCCTCCCGAGCACTTACGATCGATGCATCATTTAGCGTGGCGGTCAGCGGTAATAACTCAATAGTTTTTTGAGCGAACGCAAGCAAATCACCATGTGGAATCTCATGAAACAAGGGGTGATACCAATACTCCTTCCCACCTTCACCGGTATAGCCCACAACCAGATTGCCAGCGAGCGCAGCCTCGATCGGTGGCAATCCCAATCCCTCAAGATAACTCATCGATAAAAAGATCTTTGACTTCGAAAGAAGTGAGGCGACTCCGGCCTCGTCTAATCCATCGATAGCTTGCAACTTCCAGTTCCCGGGAAGTTGAGCCGTGGTGAAAAAATTCAGTAATTGAATATGCTGCGGAAGCTTTCGCGGCATATAAGTGATCAAATTCTCTTTCTGGGGCGCTGGCCTGAACTTATTCGAATCAACATGTAGACAGAGCCGCCGAATCTTGTGACTGGCAAATGGAAAGGCCTGCTCGATACAGGCGCTGGTATTGTCAGAAACCGACCAAATCAGCTTCGATGCAGCGAAAGATAAGTCCAAATCGGACTTAGCCCCCTTAGCCATCATATATCCGCCTTGCACCAAGATGACGAAAGGGATTTTTCGTTGCGCTAACTGAACGCCATACTTTCTTACCCAAATTTCCGGCAAAACGACGATATCGTGTTCAGGAGAGAAGGCGTTGCCGATATCTGAGAATGAAGGCTTGCCTACCCAACGGGGCAGGAAAAACCGCTTGCTTAGCTTGGGACGCGATTCGAACCAGTCGTAATGTACCCATGGTTGATTCGGGTGCAAAACGCTGGCCTCGCCGAATTCGCCTAGCAACTCATCACAAAGCTGCGCCAAGCGATAGATCACCTTGATACCACCGACCGGCCGTCGGTTAGTTGGACAAAAAAATGTAAGCCGCATGTACTAGCGCCAGATCTTTATAATCAAAATACAATACCGCAGTAAATTAACGCCCATCGGTAATCCAATTATTTGCAGGCTCATGAGTTTGATGAAACAACTTTTCCGCGCCATAGATCGACGCCATAAAAACGATCGCGTCAGCTACTATGCCAAAGCCTACAGTCAGCTAGTGTTACCTGACCGCTTCTTCCGACAAAAAGCCGAGAACCTACTTGCTCGCTATACGACCCTGAGCCCGGAAGTCCGGAAACGACTGGACTACTACTGCAAGCTTGTTACACCATTTAATCTTTCCGAAAGTACGGCACTTGCCGATTTTCGTTCACATCCAAAATCCACTTACTTTCTTGACTTCTATCCGTATATCCGGGCTTTTCGATTCGATGCCAGATTCCGCACCCTATTCGGCGACGTCATGATCATCCCCGAACAGCCTAGTTTCGTAAAAAGTCGACCGATTCATGGTGATAACCAAAATTCGGTCCTTATGAAACTTGATGCCATACGCCACTTCACCTTCGTCAATGACTCCCTGAAATTCAGGCAGAAGCAGCCTTCTGTGGTCTGGCGTGGCCGGCTGCACCTCGATATAGCCAAAGAAAGACGGCTAGATTTTCTTCGCGAATTTACTGGCAAGCCAGGATTCGATATCGGGCACATCAATCGGGGCGACGTGTTCCCCGAATTTCGTCGGGAACGTCTGTCCATACCAGATCAGCTGAACTTTAAATACATTTTGTCACTTGAGGGTGTTGACGTTGCGACCAACCTGAAGTGGATTATGTCTTCAAATTCTCTGTGTTTTTCGCAAAAGCTTAAATTTGAAACCTGGTACATGGAAGGTCTACTTCAGTCCGGTGTTCACTATGTCGAAATTGCCGACGACTTCTCCGATGTTGACGAAAAAATCGACTACTACGAACATCATCCAGACGAGGCGGAACAAATCATCGCAAACGCAAACGCCTATACCCGACAGTTCTTTAACCCGGAGATCGAAGATCTGTTGTCTTATCTTGTCATCCAACGTTATCTGGAGCTCTCACAACCTGTGTGAAGTGAAGCGCATCGCTCATGCCACTCGCTTCTTGACGACTACTTCTCTCTTGGCAGCCGTCCCATCAAATAAAACTCGGTGTTTGGCCGCATGCCGATAGCATTCGCGATCCGATTTGACATGCCGAAAAATGCAGTAATGGTCGCGATATCCCAAATATCTTCGTCGTCAAATCCGTACGCATGCAGTGACACATAATCAGCTTCGCTAATCGCTGCTGAATCCAGACATACCTTCACCGAAAAATCCAGCATCGCCTTTTGTCGTGGCGTGATGTCTGCTTTCAAATGATTTATCGCTACCTGATCAGCTACCAAGGGATTCTTGGCATAAATACGCAGTAGTGCGCCATGCGCTACTACACAATACAAGCAATCATTCTTGGCGCTGGTAGTAGTAACAATCATCTCGCGATCTGCTTTGGTGAGGTTACCCGTTTCCTTGAGCATGAGCGCATCATGATAGGCAAAGAAGGCGCGAAACTCTGCCGGACGATGCGCCAGCGTCAGAAATACATTCGGTACAAAACCGGCTTTCTCTTGCACTGAAAGAATTGTGTCGCGAATATCATCCGGCAGATTTTTTAGTTCTGGGGTCGGAAAGCGTGTGATGGATGATGTCGTCGACATTAGATATCTTTCGCAAACTGTAATTGGTACAGGTGTGCATAGACGCCGCCAGCCTGCAATAACTCCGCATGACTACCAATTTCCACGGTGCGGCCATGCTCTAGAACCGCGATACGGTCAGCTCGTTCGATGGTTGAGAGTCGGTGGGCAATCACCAAGGTGGTACGGCCCTTCATCAGTGAATCAAGTGCTTGCTGTACCGCTCTCTCGGACTCTGAGTCTAGTGCAGAGGTTGCCTCGTCTAGGATAAGTATGGGCGCATCTTTATAGATGGCCCGCGCAATCGCTAGTCGCTGTCGCTGCCCGCCTGACAAACGCATTCCATTATCGCCGATAGAACTTTCAATACCGTCTGGCAGACCTGTAATGACATCCTCTAAATGCGCGGCGCGTATGGCAGCGTTAACTCGCTGCAAATCTGGCTCAGGATCGCCGTAGGCAATATTCGCCGCGATGGTATCGTCGAACAAAACCACGTGCTGACTGACCATCGCAATCTGCGCCCGCAAACTTGCCAAGTCAATTTGGGCGATCGGCGTACCGTCCAGCAAAATCTGGCCGGCAGACACCGGATAAAACTCCGGTACCAGATTAACCAGCGTACTTTTACCGCCGCCCGACATACCGACCAAGGCCACAGTCTCGCCTGGCGCAATATCAAAACTGATATCTGATAACGCTGAATCAGCTGTATCGGGGTAACTAAAGCTGACATTTCGGAAGCTCAACTCACCTTTGGCGCGTTTAGGGAGTGATACACCACCTGAACGCTCGAGTGGCTCATCCATCATGCCAAAAACACGCTCGCAAGCGACTACGCTACGCTGTAAAGGTCCACTGATATTGGCCAGATGCTTCATGGGCGTAAGAATGAGCAACATCGCAATGATGAATGACGTGAACCCGCCCACGGTCATCTGTCCATCGCCTGCTTGCATCAGCGCGATCGTGATAATCACAGCGACCGAAATTGCATTGAGTAGCTGCGTGATCGGTTCAGTGGTTGCAGCCGTACTCTCTTGCCTCAATATGAAGCCGCGTAAACGATCAGCACGTCGCGCGAATCGCATTGCCTCGTACTGCTGGCCTCCAAAAACTTTGATGACGTGGCGCGCCCTGATAGTTTCATCAATGGTCTGCATCAGTTCGCCATTCAATTGCTGGCTCTCGCGAATCAAACGCTTCAATCGTTTTGCGGTCAACCTGACTGCCACTGCTACCAACGGTACTAGTGCGATCGTAATTAGCGTTAACTTCCAGTTTAGCCAGAACAAATAACCGATCAGACCAAGCACCGTTAGACTATCGCGTATCAAGACCACCATCACGCTGCGAAACAGATCAAGAACCTGCATCACCTCGACCATCATGGTATTTAAAACATGACCGGTGACATGCTTGTCATGGAAACCAATCGGTACTTGTAACAAGCGATTGAACATTTGCTGCCGTAACTGCGCCGCCATCCTCCCCGATACCCAAGCCATCAGATAGGTCGCCGTGAAGGTTGCCATCCCTCGCACCAGAAAAATCCCCACGACAAACACAGGTGCCAGCCAGATCGGGAATCCTGCTTTGACGAATCCATTATCAAGTAACTCTTTCATCAAGGCAGCGACCGTCGGCTCGGTCGCGGCGGTAACGGCTGTCGCGGCAAACGCGACGACGATACGCGCCTTGTAGGGTGCCAGTAGCTTAAGTAGGCGCTGGAGGGTGCTTGAGAATTTCATCAGTACTCGAACCAGACGTTATCAGCGCTGAGCCAGTCTGACAGCTTAGTACGCAAGGCGTCATCGGCACGGACGCGCCATTCATCTGAGAGCCGGATCTCGGCCAGCGCACCTTGCTTGGTGTACTGAACCACTATCGGGCACGAGGCGCCATCTTGCTGAAAGGGTTTGATCAGTTCGCGCAGTTTTGCCGCATCCGCTTGCCCATTCATCGAAACACGGAGTGCCTTCACAAAACCGGCGCGAGCAGCAGCAATATCCATTACCTTGTCGGCAACGACGCGTAGCCCACCAGAGAATCGATCTTCAGAGATCTTGCCCTGTACGGCGAGGAATTCATCTTCCTTAAACAGACTGCGATTCGGTTCAAATACCTCGTTGTAGACGGTGACTTCAACTTGTGCGCTGCTATCGTCCAGCGTCACAATCGCCATGCGTCCGCGCTGTGTCAGTTGAAACCGAATGCCTGCAATGATGCCTGCCAGTAGCTTGGGTTCACGCGATGGCGTTAGATCGCACAGCTTTACACGAATGAAATGCCGAACTTCGCCAGCATAAGCATCAAATAAATGTCCCGATAAATAAAAACCAAGTGCTGCTTTTTCTTCGGCCAGGCGCTGCTTATCAGACCACGGCGGCACACTGACATACTCCGGGCTATCGTCAACACCCGTATCCAAGCTCTCGAATAAGCTGACCTGATTAATCGCGGCCTCTGCCTGCTCAGCATTGTCCATGGCGCGACCCACCGAAGCCATCAATATGCCGCGATTGGTGCCCAAGCAATCCATCGCGCCGGCCTTGATCAGCGACTCGATCGCGCGGCGATTGATGTGACGCTTGTCGATACGTTTGACGAAGTCGAACAAGTCTTTAAACGGACCCGATTCTCGCGCCTGAACGATCGCCTCGATCGCACTCTGGCCGGTGCCTTTCACTGCACCCAATCCATAACGAATACAGTCGGCCTTCTTGCCCGCCTCTGCAACTGCAGTAAATCGATACGCAGAGTGATTGATATCCGGTGGCAGTAGTTTCAAGCCGCAAAGACTCGTCGCATCCTCAACCAGAATCTTTACCTTGTCAGTGTCATCCATCGCCAGCGACAAGTTGGCTGCCATGAACTCCGCCGGGAAATGTACTTTCAAATAAGCTGTGTGATAAGAGAGCAAGGCATAGGCCGCGGCGTGCGACTTGTTGAAGCCATAGCCTGCAAATTTCTCCATCAGATCGAAGATTTCGTCTGCCTTCTCTTTCGCGAGACCATTCTTCGCTGCACCTTCGCGGAAGATTTCGCGATGCTCGGCCATCTCTTCCGGCTTTTTCTTACCCATCGCGCGGCGTAGCAAATCGGCGCCACCGAGCGAGTAGCCACCTATCACCTGCGCCATCTGCATCACCTGCTCCTGATACACCATGATGCCGTAGGTTTCCGACAGGATGTCTTCCGTACGTGGGTCAGGATAATCAAAACGCTCACCGTGCTTGCGTCGACAAAAATCCGGAATCAAATCCATCGGACCCGGGCGATACAAGGCAACGAGCGCGATGATGTCTTCAAATCGATCTGGCCGGGCATCTTTCAGCATGCCTTGCATGCCGCGACTTTCAAGCTGGAACACGGCGACCGTTTTCGCCTCGGTTAGCAGCTTGTAGGTGGGCGCATCGCCTAAGGGCAGCTTGTCGAGATCGAACTCGGCATGCTCGGGGTACAGCGCACGAATACTCTGTACCGTTCTATCGAGAATGGTGAGCGTAGTCAGTCCGAGGAAATCGAACTTCACCAAACCAATCGCTTCCACGTCATCTTTGTCGAATTGTGAA
>JBIKUP010000089.1:0-6213 GCA_044347535.1 Burkholderiaceae bacterium | reverse complement strand
CTGTCCGTTTACCACGCTGTATTGGCACTTCATCGAGCGTCATGCGCCGGCGCTGTCGAGTAATCCGCGCACCGCGCTGATGGCAAAGAATTTGAGCCGACTGAGCGACGAAGAGCGGGCTGCGATCAGGCGGCAAGCGGCCGTTATGCTCAGCAATTTGAATGAACTTTGATAGCAAATTGAAAATATCGCGCCGGATGAAGTGTCATCTGAGGTGATACACAATCGTCATCAAGCATTGTTGATAAAATCGCGCCAACTTCTTGCTAACGCTGGACTCTCCCTATGCTGTACCCCGAGCTTTTTCGATCTCTTGAGCAAGTGCGCTGGAATATGGAAACCGATATTCCATGGGATCAATTCGATGCTGACAAGCTGTCGGATGAGCAGGCGCGCACCATCAAGATGAACGCCATCACCGAGTGGGCCGCTTTGCCCGCGACGGAGATGTTCTTGCGCGATAACCGTGACGACAGTGATTTTTCGGCTTTCATGTCGGTCTGGTTTTTCGAAGAACAAAAGCACGCGCTGGTGCTGATGGAATATCTCCGCCGGTTCCGTCCCGATCTGCAACCGACTGAAGAAGAGTTGCACAAGGTTCGATTTGAATTCGACCCCGCGCCGCCGCTGGAAACGCTCATGCTGCACTTCTGCGGCGAGGTGCGCTTGAATCACTGGTATCGCTGCGCGGCCGAGTGGCACACCGAGCCAGTCATCAAGCAGATTTACAAGATCATCAGCCAGGACGAAGCGCGGCATGGCGGCGCCTACTTGCGGTATATGAAAAAAGCACTCACCGAATTCGGCGATAACGCACGCGCCGCGTTCGCCAAAATCGGTGTGCTGATGGCGTCAGCACGACGCACGGAAAAGCCCTTGCATCCGACGAATTTACACGTCAATCAGTCGCTATTCCCGAATGACACGGTGCAAAGCCGTTTGCCTGATCCGCAATGGCTGGAAGCCTGGCTCGACAAACAGATCAAGTTTGACGAGCAATGGGAAACCAAAGTGGTCGACCGAATCCTGCACAACCTGTCGCTGCTGTTTGACCGTAGCTTTACCAGCGTGCAGGAGTTGAATAGGTACCGTAAGGAAGCTCTGGCTCGGCTTTCTCCCGTAGCTCCCTAAGCGCCTACTGCAAACGACCGCTGTCGTTGTTATTCTTTGTGGTGTTGGTGGTGGCCGTGATGCTCATGCATCTCGCCTTTTTTCATCGGCATTTTCATCTCCACTACCTCAACTGTCGTTTCAACCTTGCCGGCCTTGCGGAAGTTGAGCGTGAGCGGAAACTTGTCGCCGAGCGCGAGCGGTTTTTTCAGACCCATCAGCATGATGTGAATACCGCTACCGGGTTTCATCTCGATGCGCTGCCCACTCTTCAACTCGAGTTGATCAAGCGCGCGCATCTTCATCACATCACCTTCCATGCTCATGGTGTGAATCTCGATACGAGATGAAGCCGGTGAACTACCTGAAAGCAATGCGTCATCAGCGCCTTTGTTTTCAATTTGCAGGAAGGCAGCGCCATTCGGCATCTTGCCGACTGTGGCTCGCGCGACGGCTTTGTCAATCACGATAGATTGCGCCTGTGCAGTACCGATCAGGCCTAAAAGAAATAGTGCGCAGACGCGCCATAGAATCTTGTTCATGAATGCTCCGGAAGAATGATGAAAAGGCCGAATTATAGGCTCAAGCGCCGCCGTCAAAATTGTGCTGTCGCCAAGCTTCGAACACAACGACCGCAACGGCATTCGACAAGTTAAGGCTGCGATTGTCCGGCCGCATGGGTAACCTGATGCGCTGCTCTGCTGGAAAGCTGTTACGCAGCGCCGGATCTAATCCGCGCGTCTCGGAGCCGAAGACAAATACATCGCCCGCTTCGAAGCGTAGCGATGAAAACAGGGACGAGCCATGCGTCGTAAATGCAAAAATTCTTGCCGGGTCGACTTTGGTTGAATCCAAAAATGCTTGCCAGTTTGGATGAACTTGCATCGCGGCATACTCGTGATAATCAAGGCCAGCACGCCGCATGCGGGCATCTTCAAGTGGAAACCCGAGCGGTTCGACCAAGTGTAATTGGGCGCCGGTATTTGCACACAGGCGAATGACATTGCCGGTGTTAGGCGGGATTTCGGGCTCGACCAGTACAACATGAAACACGGTGTTCTCCTGTAGCTTCAGCGCACAGGCGTTCGCGCAAAAACCAGGTTGGTAACGCGCGCAGCGCCGTTGCGTTTAAGAGTGGCGGCAAGTGCCTCCAGCGTCTCGCCAGTAGTCATGACATCGTCAACCAGCACTACATGCTGGCCAACAATCAGGTCCCGGCGCATCAAGGTGAAGGCGCCGCGCATGTTACCGCGTCGCTGCGCAAGCGGTAGCGATGACTGCGGCTCGGTGTCACGTAACCGAAGGCATAACTCGGTCGCCAGTGGAAGGCGCCACGCACGTGCCATTGGTTTAGCAATTTCATGCGCTTGATTAAAGCCGCGCTGTGCAATGCGTTCGGTTGATAAGGGTACGGCCATCATGACCGTGGCGCTAGCGACTGCCTCGTGCGGGACGGCGGTCATCAGCAAATCTGCAAAGGCAGCAGCCAGCGGGAGATGTGCGCGAAACTTCAAGGCTTGCACCATGGTGTCGGTAGGTGCCGCATAGTCGGTTGCAGCAAAGCTTGCATCAAATGAGGGCGGATTCGCGGCGCAGCGACTGCAGCAAGTGTGCGCAGTAGGCAGTGCGATTGCACAGCGGCGACAGCGTGTGCGCGAACTCACTAGGTGGCGGCTACGACACGCCTGGCACAGCAGGCCCGAGTGGTGTTTGCCACACAACGCGCAGCTGCTGGCAAGCAGTTGCGTGGCCATTGCATCGATGGCTTTCGGGAGAAAACCTTGTTGAAGGAATTTCATGGCAATTCGCTGGGTTACACTGCGCCGCATTGTCTTGATGTTTTGCAGGTTCCACTATCTTCATGAGTTCGATGCATGATGCCCCCAAGCGTGACGCACACAGTGCGCCAATATCGGTCGCGGCTGTGCGTCAGCTTTTTGCGCATCCGGCGCATTGCGAGCCTTCGCAATTTTTAAGACGTGAGATTTCTGCGCGGATGCAGGAGCGGCTCGGCCTCATCAAGGTCAAGCCAGAGCGAGTGCTTGATGCTGCTTGTGGCGAAGGCCGCGACCTGCTGGTACTGCAGCAGGCCTACCCTGAAGCACAGCTGTTGGGCGTTGACGCTGCATTGCCAATGCTGAGTGTCGCGCGCGATGCAAGCGCTGCCTCGCGCTCAGCACTGCAAACATTTGTTTCAAGACTGTTGGGTGGTCATCGGCTGCACGCGCCTGCTGCCCAACTTGCCTGCGCCGACTTTGCTCGCTTGCCTCTGGCGAGCGGCAGCATTGATCTGCTGTGGTCCAACCTCGCCTTGCATTGGCACCCGCAGCCGCACGCCGTGATTGCAGATTGGGCGCGGGTTCTGCGCAGCGACGGTCTGTTGATGTTCAGCTGCTTCGGCCCCGATACGTTTGTAGAGTTGCGCGACGTGTTTCAGACGCAGCAGATGCCGTCGCGCGTTCTCCCCTTTGTGGATTTGCACGACTACGGTGACATGTTGCAAGCCGCCGGCATGGCCACCCCGGTCATGGACATGGAAAAAATCACGCTGACCTATGCAGATGCAGCGGCGCTGTTGGCCGATGTGCGTGCGTTTGGCGGCAACCCTCTGCAGGATCGTCCACGCGGCTTGCAGGGGCGTCAGCAGTGGCAGCAAATGCTGAAGTTGCTCGATCAGAGGCGCGATAGTGATGGCCGAATCAGGCTGACGGTGGAGGTCATTTACGGCCATGCGTTTCGTCCAGTGCCAAGACGCAACAGTTACGGCGAGGCGATTATTCGTTTTGAGCCAAGGCGCTGACGCGCGGCTGCAAACCGTAGGGTTAAGCTCAGCCCAAACTGGCAAATTAGCTTCGGCTCAGGATCATTTTGTCTTCACCAGCCAATCCGCCAAGTACCCCGCGAAATATTTCAAATTTGACATCCCCATTGCACAGGTCTTGCTATAGTTTTCACTTGGCGGCCATTATCGATTGCACTTATACTCGCGCTCGGTTCGCGGGGCTGGGCTTTATTTTTCGGCTTTTTCCCCGAAAACTATTTGTCTGACAAATAACGATATTTCACGCAGCGGCGCTGCTTTGCGGTCATCTCATGAACCAAATGTCTCTGAAATTTTTTGCTTTTCTGTCATCCTTGATTTTTATCTCTGCAGCATCCCAAGCCGAAGGCTTGACTGGTGACGCAGCGGCTGGCCAAAAGAAAAATGCTACGTGCATTGGCTGCCACGGCATCGTTGGTTATCAGGCCAGCTTCCCAGAGGTCTACAAGGTCCCCAAGATTTCGCAGCAAAACGCCAAGTACATCGAAGCAGCGTTGAAAGCGTACAAGTCTGGCGAGCGTCGTCACCCCACCATGCGCAGCGTTGCGCAGAGCCTCACCGATCAAGACATTGCTGATCTTGCCGCTTACTATGAGCAGCACGGCAATAAAGTGGCTGTGGCTGAGCAGACGGTAGAGCCGCCAAAAGTAGTGGCTGATTTGCTGACCAAAGGCGGCTGCGCTGGCTGCCACGGCGCGAACTTCAACAAGCCGATGGACCCAAGCTATCCCAAGCTGGCTGGACAGCACCGCGACTATCTTTATATCGCGCTGAAGTCATATCAGGAGCAGGGCCACAGCACCTGGGGCAGAGCTAACGCCATCATGTCGGGCATGGCAAAACCGTACACCCGAGCAGAGTTGAAGAAAATCGCCGATTATCTGGGCAGCTTGCCGGGCGAACTGCAGGCAGTGCCGCAATCAAAATTCCGCTGAAATAATTCAGCGTTACCTATTACCCAAATTACAGCGAACTGATCATGTTTGAGACACTCGAAAAAAAGCTTGCCACCGCGACGGTGGGCGCGCTGTGCTGGTGGTCTGGCATCGCCAGTGCGGTCAATGATTTGCCCGGCGGTCCGGCTGTTCACCAATTGAATTTGCCACCAGCGGTAACCAAGATCGCCGAAGAGCAGCACTCGCTGCACTGGATGATGATGATCATCTGCTTGGCTATTTTTGTTGCCGTGTTTGGCGTGATGTTCTACTCGATTTTCAAGCACCGTAAATCGGTGGGTCATCAGCCAGCGACTTTCCATGAGTCGATCAAAGTGGAATTGGCGTGGACGATCGTGCCGTTCATCATTGTGATCGTAATGGCGATCCCCGCTACCCGTACCGTGGTAGCGCAAAAAGACACCTCCAACGCGGATGTCACGATCAAGGCGACCGGTTATCAGTGGCGCTGGGGCTATGAGTATCTGACTGGCGAGGGCAATGGCATTAACTACGTTTCTTCCCTCGACAATGAGCACCGCCTGATTTCCGATAGTGGCGCGAAAGGCGTTGCTATTGATGACTACCTGCTGAAAGTCGATCACCCGCTGGTGGTGCCGGTCAATAAAAAGGTGCGCGTTATCGTCACCGGTGGTGATGTGATTCATGCTTTCGCTGTGCCGGCTTTCGGTATCAAACAGGATGCGATCCCCGGTTTTGTTCGTGACACCTGGTTCCGCGCCGAGAAGACTGGCGATTTCTACGGTCAGTGCCAAGAGCTGTGCGGCAAGGAGCACGCTTACATGCCGATCCATGTCAAAGTGCTGAGCCAAGAGGATTACAGCGCTTGGGTCAAGAGCAAGCAAGAGACCAAGACCGCAGCAGTGTCGGCAGCAGATCCGGCAATGGCCAAGTCGACAAACTAAATTTTCAAATACAAGACTGATTGGGAGCAGACATGAGCGCTGTGATTGACAACGGTGGCCACGTAGGGGCACATGACCATGATGATCACCACCACGCGCCAACGGGCTGGCGTCGTTGGGTTTTCGCCACCAACCACAAAGACATCGGTACGCTTTACCTGATCTTTGCTTTCACCAACTTGTTGGTGGGCGGTGTGCTGGCCTTGTTGATCCGTGCCGAGCTGTTCCAGCCTGGTCTGCAAATTGTGAACCCGGAGCTGTTCAACCAGTTCACCACCATGCACGGCTTGATCATGGTGTTCGGCGCGATCATGCCGGCCTTTGTTGGCTTTGCAAACTGGATGGTGCCGCTGCAGATCGGCGCGTCTGACATGGCGTTTGCGCGCATGAACAACTTCAGCTTCTGGCTGACGATTCCTGC
>JBIKUP010000088.1:0-6242 GCA_044347535.1 Burkholderiaceae bacterium | reverse complement strand
CCGACGCGGTTTCGGTGCAGGCTAACTTCGCGCAGCGAAGTTAAGTGCGCCAGTGCGCACGGCCGGAGCCAAAATCGCCAAGATGATGCGCGGGGGCCGTGTATGAACATGAAGGCGCCCGCTATTCATCAGCCCACACGATTCCGGTGCAGGCTAACTTCGCGCAGCGAAGTTAAGTGCGCCAGTGCGCACGGCCGGAACCAAAATCGCCCTCTAATAAAACCCGCAATTGCGCACGGCCGGAGCCAAAATAGAGTGATGATGCGAGGTAGTCGCCTATGAAGCACCTCCTCATCATGGCAGCAGGCACCGGTGGCCATATTTTCCCTGGCCTCGCTATCGCCGACACAATGCGCGCACGCGGCTGGCAAGTGTCATGGCTGGGTACGCAGCGTGGCATGGAAGCTGACATCGTGCCTGCGCGCGGCATTCATTTTGATGCTATCGATTTTTCAGGCTTGCGCGGTAAGGGTTTGCTGCACATGCTGACAGGCGCAGTGAAAATGATCGCCGGACTATTTCGTTGCGGTGCCATCATTCGTGCGCGTCAGCCAGACGTCGTACTCGGCATGGGCGGCTATGTCACCGTTCCGGGCGGTGTGATGGCAGCGATGCATGGCAAGCCGCTCGCATTGATGAATGCGGATGCCGCGCTGCTCATGTCGAATAAAGCGCTACTCCCGCTCGCCAAAAAAATTCTTTTTGGCTTCGCTAAAGCCGGCGCACCGCAAAACAAATCGCAGATTACCGGCAACCCGGTACGAAAAGAGATCAGTAATTTACCGGCGCCATCACAGCGTTACCAAAACCGCAGTGGCCCACTGAATGTATTGGTCATTGGCGGCAGTCTGGGTGCGCGGGTACTGAACGACACCGTGCCAGCTGCGCTTGCGCTGCTGTCGCCGCATGAGCGTCCAAGCGTGGTTCACCAATCCGGTAAGCAAAACATCGACGCGCTGAAGAAAAACTATGCCGACGTCAACGTGGATGCTGAAGTCGTAGATTTTATCGACGATATGGCAAGCCGCTACGCAGCTGCAGATTTAGTGATCTGCCGTGCGGGTGCGATCACGGTCACCGAGCTATGCGCAGCCGGCGTGGCATCGGTATTGGTACCGTTGGTGGTATCGACCACTTCGCATCAGCGCAACAATGCGCAATGGATGGCTACCAACGATGCTGCGATTCATTTGCCGCAGCAAGAAATGAATGCTGCGTCACTGTCGGGCTTGTTGCGCGATATGACACGCGAGCGTTGCCTGCAAATGGCTGAGCACGCTTATCAGCAGGGCCGACGCGATGCAAACGATGCTATCGCGGGCGTGTTGGAAGATTTAGGAAAACAATGAAGCACCAGGTTAAACATATTCACTTTGTTGGCCGAGCAGCGCGGTCGCGCTGCGTTCGTCCACATGCGGTGAAGCCGAGCCAACAAAGTATGCGGGATACATGAAACATAAAGTTAAACATATTCACTTTGTTGGTATAGGCGGGTCCGGTATGAGCGGCATTGCCGAGGTGTTGCTGAATCTCGGCTACACCGTGTCTGGCTCCGATCTGGCGCACAACACAGCAACGCGCCGTCTGACCGAGTTGGGTGCTACCGTGCAAATCGGCCATGCACCAGAGCATATCGCCGGTGCAGACGCCATCGTGACCTCGACCGCGGTTCTTGCGCATAACCCTGAAGTCAGAGCGGCGCGCGCCAAACATATTCCCATCGTGCCGCGTGCGGTGATGCTGGCTGAGTTGATGCGCCTGAAGCGCGGCATCGCGATTGCGGGTACTCATGGCAAGACCACCACGACTAGTTTAGTGGCTAGCATTCTGGCCGAGGCAGGTCTTGATCCCACCTTCGTGATTGGTGGTCGACTCAACAGCGCTGGTGCCAATGCAAAGCTCGGTAGTGGCGAGTTCATTGTGGCCGAGGCGGATGAGTCAGATGCATCTTTCTTGAATCTGTCGCCAGTGATCGAGGTCATCACGAACATCGATGCCGATCACATGGAGACCTACGATCACAGCTTTGCCAAGTTGAAGCAGGCTTTCATCGAGTTCACGAATCGCTTACCGTTTTATGGTGTTGCGATATTGTGCCTAGATGACGCGAATGTTCGCGAGATCATGCCCTTCATTTCAAAGATGGTCATGACGTATGGCTTCCATGCTGACGCCGATGTACGTGCTGTTGATGCGCGTGCGGTGAATAGCCATATGGAGTTCACGGTGGTGCAGGACGGCTACGCACCGCTAGCGATACAACTTAACCAACCCGGCATGCACAATGTGCAGAACGCTTGCGCAGCGATTGCTATCGCGCGGGAACTTGATGTCTCGGATCAGCATATTCAAAAAGCATTAGCCGAGTTTAATGGTGTCGGTCGGCGCTTCACCAAGTACGGCGTACTACCTTTACCGAATGGCGGTGGCTTTACCTTGGTTGATGACTACGGTCATCACCCGGTAGAGACTGCGGCCACGATTGCAGCAGCACGCGGCGCGTTTCCAAGCAAGCGATTGGTACTGGCTTTCCAGCCGCATCGCTACACGCGTACTCGTGATCTGTTCGAAGATTTCGTCAAGGTACTGGCCACTGTTGATGTGTTGGTGCTTGCGGATGTGTATGCCGCGGGTGAGCAGCCGATTCCTGCGGCCGATGGTCGCTCGCTGGCGCATGCCTTGCGCGTGGCGGGCAAGACGGAATTGGTCTTTGTCGAAGACATTGCTGACATGCCCGAAGTTCTGATCAAGATGGCGCGCGATGGCGATGTCGTCATGACTATGGGTGCTGGATCGATTGCCTTGGTGCCGGCGCAGCTGCAACAGCTGACGCAAGCAGTTCCTGAGCGGAGGCAAGCATGAGTCAAATGCGCGGTGCTGACTTCGGCAAAGTGGGCGTCTTGTTTGGTGGACGTTCGGCGGAGCGCGAGATTTCGCTCATGTCAGGTGCAGGTGTGCTGCAAGCGTTGCAGTCGCAAGGCGTTGATGCGCATGCCTTCGATCCTGCGCAGCGCTCGTTAGCTGAACTTACAACAGAAAAATTTGATCGTGTGTTCATTGCACTGCACGGCCGCTTCGGCGAAGACGGCAGCATGCAAGGTGCGCTTGAGCAGTTGGGTATCCCGTACACCGGTCCGGGTGTGTTGGCATCAGCGATTGCGATGGACAAAGCAATGACCAAGCGCGTCTGGCTGCAGCAAGGCTTGGCTACGCCCAAGTTCGAGATGCTGAACGTAGCAAGTGACTGGAGCGCGGTGTCCCAAAAGCTGGGCTTACCGCTCATCGTCAAGCCAGCGCATGAGGGCTCAACGCTAGGCTTAACCAAAGTAACGGACGCTTCGCAGTTACCTGCCGCCTATGCATTGGCAGCAAAGTTTGACAAAGCGGTTATGGCGGAAGAATTCATCAGTGGCATGGAACTCACCTGCCCCTTGCTCGGCTCAGGTGATGATGCGCGCGCTTTGCCAGTCGTTCGCATCATTGCGCCAGATGCCAACTATGACTACCAGAACAAATATTTTTCAGATCAGACGCAATACCTTTGCCCAAGCGGCTTGTCGCCTGAACTCGAGCAGCAGGTTCAGCAGTTGGCATTAGCGTCTTATCGCAGCTTGGGGTGCCGCGGTTGGGCGCGTGCCGATGTGATGGTGCGCGCTACCGATCAGCAACCCTACCTGCTCGAAATAAATACCTCGCCCGGCATGACCAGTCATTCATTAGTACCAATGTCGGCAGCGGTGGCGGGAATGCCTTATGAGCAGTTGTGTATAGAGATTTTGCGTACAGCAGCGCTGGATTTGCAAGCGTCAGTTGATTGGCAACCGCACTGAGGTCTATGTATGTGGAATGACATCAGAACGCTGAACACACTCACCCGCGTGATGCTGGGTGTGCTCGTGCTCGCGCTGATGTATGCCGGGTATCGATGGACAGCGCGCATGCCCTTGTTTGAGCTGACCGAGATTCAAGTGCGTGCAGTGCCAGGCAAGCCGCTGCGTTATGTGGATGAGTCGACGGTACGAAGCGCCGCTGTGCAGCGCTTGCGTGGAAATTTTTTCAGTATGGATTTGGCCGCAGCGCGCGCGGCATTTGAAACTGTGCCGTGGGTTCAGCATGCCTCGGTACGGCGCGAGTGGCCGAATAAGTTGGTGGTAACGATTGATGAATTTGTCGCACTGGGTACTTGGGGCGAGCAAGGACGTCTGATCTCGGTGGATGGTGTTCTGTTCACTGCCAACTTGGATGAAGCAGAGCAGGAGGGCAAGTTGCCTGCACTCGATGGGCCAGACGAAAGCGCACGCGAGGTC
Organism: Burkholderiaceae bacterium; assembly: GCA_044347535.1. GTDB lineage: Bacteria > Pseudomonadota > Gammaproteobacteria > Burkholderiales > Burkholderiaceae_D > Pernthalerella. Next base: position 1,935 of record JBIKUP010000088.1, on the reverse strand, counting down.
GCGCAGCGCATGTTTGATTTGCGCGAGTGGCTGGCGCCAGTCAAGTTGTCGCCACGATCACTTTCACTGTCTAAACGCTACGCGTGGAGCGCGCGATTAGATAACGGCATCTTGCTGAATTTGGGTCGTGCCAATGATCGTGCCGCTTTAAAAGCGCGAATTGATCGCTTGGTCAGTGTGTATCCACGACTTGCTTCTGCGCTGCCGGGGCGTATCGATGCGATTGATATGCGCTACCCAAATGGGCTGGCACTGAGGCGGCGGGCTCTATCGAATAGCAGCGTAAGTGCCGCCGAGGGCGCGACATAAAAACGGTGGATGGTTTTAGAACAGAAGATCGCAGTACAACTTAACGAGACGAATACCGAATAACGTATGACAAAAGAAGCGAAAAACCTGATCGTCGGGCTCGACATTGGTACCTCGAAAGTGGTCGCCGTGGTCGCCGAGGTGCTGCCGAACGGACGCCATGAAATTATCGGCCTGGGCCAGAGTGAATCCAAAGGTCTGAAAAAAGGTGTGGTGGTGAATATCGAGGCCACCGTCGAGTCCATACAGCGCGCGCTGGAAGAAGCCGAGCTGATGGCGGACTGCCATGTGAGGAATGTATGGACCGGTATCGCTGGTAACCATATCCGAAGCTTCAACTCCAGCGGCATGGTGGCCATCAAAGATAAAGAAGTTAGCGCCGCTGATGTGGCGCGTGTGATTGAAACTGCCAAGGCGGTGAATATCCCGACCGATCAGCAATTGCTGCATACGGTGCCGCAAGAGTTCATTGTCGACAATCAGGAAGATGTGCGCGAGCCGATCGGCATGAGCGGTATACGGCTTGAGGTAAAGGTTCACATCGTGACGGGCGCGGTGTCGGCGGTACAAAACATCGTCAAGTGTGTGCGCCGCTGCGGTCTGGAAGTGACTGATCTGATTCTGCAGCCAATGGCTTCGGCAGATGCAGTGCTCACCGCCGATGAAAAAGAGTTGGGTGTGGTGCTGGTAGATATTGGTGGCGGTACGACCGATATCGCGATCTTCACTGAGGGTGCGATTCGTCATACCGCGGTGCTTCCGATCGCCGGCGATCAAATCACCAACGATATTGCGATGGCCTTGCGTACACCGACGGCTGAAGCTGAAGAGATCAAAGTGCGCTACGGCATTGCCAAGCAGCTACTCGCCGACCCTACCGACGTGTTCGATGTGCCCGGCCTGGGTGATCGTGGTGCGCGCACTTTATCTAAAGCCGCACTCGCTGCAGTGATCGAGCCGCGTGTCGAAGAATTGTTCTCGCTGGTGCACGAGGCTGTGCGCGAATCCGGATTTGAAGAAGTATTGTCATCAGGTGTTGTGCTAACGGGTGGTAGCGCCATGATGCCGGGCATGTGTGAGCTGGCAGAAGATATTTTTCTTAAACCGGCGCGTGTCGGTACCGCTGTGTACGAAGGACAGTTGGCGGATGTGGTGAAGAGTCCGCGTTACTCGACGGTGCTGGGTTTGCTGGATGAGGCCAAGCGGCAGTATTTGCGCGGGCAAGTGATTGTGCGTCAGGGCGGTTCTGCGACTGCGGTATGGCAGCGAATGAAGGAATGGTTTCTCGGTAATTTTTAGTGTTTCAACCGCAGTTGTCAGTGGCTAGCTGTCACATCGCGTGATGGCTAACGACTGAAAACTGCTTCACCCAAGGGAGTCAATATGGAAATCGATATGCTGGAAAACACGAAAGGGACGATCATCAAGGTAGTCGGTGTCGGCGGTGCTGGCGGCAATGCCGTGCAGCACATGATTAACAAGGGTGTGTCAGGCGTCGAATTCATCGTTGCCAACACCGATGCGCAGGCCTTGTCGCAATCAAAAGCGCATAACGTGATTCAGGTGGGCGAGTCCGGCCTCGGCGCCGGTATGAAGCCAGCGGTTGGACGTCAACTGGCCGAAGAA
>JBIKUP010000087.1:0-6250 GCA_044347535.1 Burkholderiaceae bacterium | reverse complement strand
CTACGACGAAGCCGCTGGTTTACCCGACGAGGGCATTGCGCCTGGCACCCGCTGGGATGATGTGCCGATGAACTGGACCTGTCCGGAGTGCGGCGCCCGCAAGGAAGACTTCGAGATGGTCGCGATTTAACGGCAAGTTCTGCAAGATCGCCGCAGTGTGTGCAGGGCGACTCATCGCCCTGCAGTTTTTTCGTATATCGCCCAAAGAATTGCTAATCGCGCAGTTCATGCGCCGAACTGTCGCCAAAATGACGACAATAAGCAAAGTTTGATTTTTCCTTGTTTGAAGGTGTTGCTCTTTTTGATACAGTCCGCGCCGTTGCTTGCAGATCTGGAGCGGTTGCGCGATGGGGGCTTCACTGGATGGACCGCAGATTCTGGTCATCGATGACAGCAGTACGATACGTCGATCTGCTGAAATTTTTCTGACCCAGGCCGGCTACCCGGTCATCCTTTCCGAAGATGGTTTCGAAGCGCTTGGCATCATTGTCGAGCGCCAACCTGCGCTGATCTTCTGCGACATCCTCATGCCCAGGCTGGATGGCTTCCAGACCTGTGCGCTGATCCGTCACAGCAAAAGCTGTTCTCACATTCCGGTGGTGATGCTGTCGTCGCGCGATGGTCTGTTTGATCGCGCGCGCGGGTTGCTTGCCGGCGCCTCGGATTACCTGACCAAACCATTCACCAAAGACAGCTTGTTACAGGCAGTGCGCAAGTACGCATTGTCAACGCATGCGGCTGCCTGAAGTTCGCTCTCTCCCACTTGCCCTCACCACTATGCCAATCAAGCACATTCTTGTTGTTGATGATTCACCGACCGAGCGTCATTTCATCACCGACTTACTGAGTCGTCATGGCTACAGCGTTAGCACTGCTGATAACGCCGAGGTGGCGATGCTGAAGATCAAGGCCCAACCACCGCAATTAATCCTGATGGATGTGGTGATGCCCGGCCTGAATGGCTTTCATGCGACGCGCGAGATCGCCCGCGACCCAGCCACGCGCGATATACCGATCATCATTTGCAGCAGCAAGCATCAGGAGACCGACCGTATCTGGGGCTTACGTCAAGGCGCACGCGAATACTTGGTGAAGCCGCTCGATCCCGACACGCTGTTGCAAAAGATCGCTGCGCTGTCGCGCGCATCTGCCTAGTGCGCGTGGAGACATCGACTCTCGCCCGGCTCGAGTCGCTGCAAAGTTTTCAGCAGCAGCTCGCTCAGCGCCTGCAACACGCGCAGAAGTCGAACCGGAGTGAGAAGTCCTTTCTAGCTTGCGCGACTGGTAGGCAGCGTTGGCTATTCGATTTGACGCATACCGACGAAATACTGGGCGGCCAACAGCCGACACCGGTTCCCTTCACCCGTGACTGGTATCTCGGCTTAGTCAGTCATCGTGGCCAGCTGATCGGTGTGATTGATCTTGAAGGATTCGCCGGTGCCGACCCCAAGCCGTGGCAGCAGAGTGATCGTTTGCTGGCTCTCTCAAGCACGCTACCGGTGCTTTGCGCCATTCGAGTCACCCAAATGATCGGTGTGATTGATCAAGTGCATCTCAATCCAGCGCATTTCAATCCTAAAGTCCCCAGCGCTACGCCACCGAGTTGGGCGCCGCATAGTTTTAACCATAGCGATGGTAGCCACTATTTCGGTGTCGATCTCATGATGCTGATGGCACAGCCAACTTTTCTCGACATTGCGCAATACCCAGCCTGAATCATCGTTTTTTCCGGAGCACCGCATGGACCCTGACAAACGGCTCGACCTGGCCGCCTTTCCCGCACCCTCCCGAACCACCTCTCGGATCGCTGAGTGGTGGCGTCTATTGCGCTTGCGGCCGCCGAAAACCAAATCAACTTGGTTCATGTGGATCAGGCATTGGCCGCTGTTAAAGCTGTTGCGGTCGCTGAAGTGGGGACTTGGATTGTCCTTGATCGTGTGCGCGGCATTGGCATGGTTTTATACCAACGTCACGCTGACTGCGGCTATCAAGACACAAATCGCGAGCGAGCTACTGATGCACTCGCAACGTCTTGGCAAGGCAGCACCGAATGCGATTCAGGGAAATCGCGATGCATTTCGCCAGCTCGAGCAAAGTCGCAGCGAAATCAATCAAGCGCTCGAGGTGCTGGCCCAAGGCGGGCAGTGGCAAGGGCATACGCTACCCAAAGCCGATGATGCACTGATCATACGCATCGAAGCGATACGCTCCGCCTGGCAGCGCTCGTCGCAAGCATCAGCGCAGTTGCTCACACTGGAAAAACAGCTCACAGGTTTTCGTAGCACGCTACAAAAGCTGAACACCCTCAATCCTTTGCTGCTTGAGTTGAGTGAGCAGGTAGCCACTTTACTTGCACAGAGTGGTGCTTCGCCGCGAGAGATTGCGGCTGCGGGTCAGCTGGTGATGCTGACGCAACGCCTGGGCAAAAGCGCCAACGAGTTTTTGACACCGGACGGTATCAACCAAGATACCGCGTTTCTGCTGGGCCGCGACGCAGGTACCTTTGATGACATTGTGTATGCCTTCCTCGAAGGTAGTCCGGTATTGCGCCTGCCGTCAGTAACGAATGCCGATGCGCGCGGACGCTTATCTGAATTACGCAATCAATTCGCGATTTATCACCGTGAGCTATCCGGCATTCTCGGCAATCTTAAACACTTCATCGCTGCCAAAGAAGCCGAGCGCCGTATTTTTGTTGACAATGAATCCTTACGCGAGCGTTTGCTCGGGTTACAGCAAGACTATCGCGGCAGCGAGGGTGGTGGAGCCTTGCGCTGGGCACTGGGTATCAGTGCGGTACTGAGCTTGTCATTAGGATTGTTAGTGGCGGCACTACAGCTACAGCAGAGCCGACTACGCACCGTCGAGGCTGAGCAGGCCCGATCGGAGGCAGAGCTGCAACGCCAAAAAGCGCTGGCTGATGAAGAAGAAGCGCGCCGTATCAATCAGCAGAATCAGGCTGCGATATTGCGGCTGATGAATGAGCTTCAGGAAGTTGCCGAAGGCAACTTAACGGCGCAGGCGACGGTATCTGAGGACATCACCGGTGCAATCGCTGATTCAGTCAATTTCACGCTGGATGAGTTACGTCGACTGCTGGGTAAAGTCAGAACAACCGCGCAGCAAGTCGCCAGCAGCTGCGCGACAGCGCAAGGTATTTCCGGCGATTTGTTGGGGCTAGCCGCGCGGCAGTCGCAAGAGATTCAGCAAACGGGTCAGGCCGTGCTGCAGATGGCGCAGCAGATTCACCAAGTATCGCGTGCGGCGAGTGAATCAGCGGACGTGGCACAGGCATCACTCAACGCCGCTGCTCAAGGTGAGAGTGCGGTGCAGGGAGCGATTGGCAGCATGCAGCAACTGCGAGAGCAGATGCAGGAAAGTGCAAAGCGTATCAAGCGATTAGGTGATTCTTCGCTCGAGATCGGTGACATTGTTGATCTGATTTCCGGCATCACCGAGCAAACGCAAGTGTTGGCACTGAACGCTGCCATACAAGCAGCGTCGGCCGGTGAAGCGGGGCGCGGCTTTGCGGTGGTGGCAGAAGAGGTGCAGCGGCTAGCTGAGCGCTGCGGCGATGCGGCGCGGCAGATTGCGCAGTTGGTGAAGACCGTACAAGCCGATGCGCAAGAGGCGGTTGCTGCCATGGAGCGCTCCACCCAGCGAGTAGTCGAGGGCGCGCAGCGTTCTGACAGCGCGGGTGCAGCCCTAGCAGAGATTCATCGTGTTTCGCAGCACCTAGCTGATCTGATTCGTGGCATCTCGGCTGCCGCAGGTGAGCAAACCACTTTGGCAGATCATGTGGCGCATAACATCGATAGCATTCTGACGGTCACCGAGCATACCCGTCAGGGCACCCAAATGACCGCAGCCTCGGTGAGTGAGCTCGCGCTGCTGGCCGACGAACTGGGTGGTGCGATCAACCGTTTTCGTATCGACGCCTAATTGACGGTGAAGACTATGGTGGGTGATCGTGTCGCCAATGAAACGCCAGTCGCCAGCCTTGCTGCGCTGGCAGAAGAGATAGAGCGTGACCTGAGCTCGCTCGCGCTGTCATTACGGGAGCCAAGCGTTGTAAGCATTGACCCAGCGCCTCTGATTGATGCCGCACGACGATTGGTACAGGTTCAAGGCGCGCTACTGCTGATTGATGAGGAAGGTTTGGCAGCACTCACACAGTTGGTACGTGACCAGCTGATCACCTCCGGGCAGCACGCCACAACCCCGCAGTATTCGAGCTATTTGATCGTGCAACAGCTTCACCAGATGATGCGGCAGGCATTAGCCAATTGCTTACGCGGCCAAACACTCACCGCCGGTGACTTACTTCGATGCTGGCATCAGCAACTGGCGATTGGCGGACCGTCGATACTACAACCCTCCATGTTAGTAGCGATTGATATTGATCCGAATGCGGTGGCAGGTTTACCGCCACCGGAGGTCACTGATCAGCTGCCACCCGATCCCGACCAATCACTACTGAAGCTGTTGCGGGCGCAAGATGATCTTGATCTGCGTGAGGCTGCAAAACAGATTGCCGCCTTATTTACTCAAGCCGCTGCTCGATTCAAGCAGCGTAATGAGCGCTACTACTGGCAGGCGGTACAGGCTTGCTTGCTCGAATATGCGATTGCGGGTGGCGACACCGCACCCATCAAAAAAATTGCAGCGGCTGGTGTACGTTTGCTGCGCCAAAGAGATCATCAAAGTACTGCGTCAGCAGGGGCTGCGCTCAGGTCAGTGACCCGCGATGCGCTGTTCGAGTTGGCGCAGCGACCATTGCAGCGACCATTGCAGACCGCGCTTGCCCGTGCGATAGTGAAGTTGTTTCGAATCGATCAGCAGTTTGCTGAGCCTTCGAATGGCATTGCAACTGATTCTGCCATCGATGAGGGGTTCGCTGCATGGACCAGCGCACTCGATAAGATGATTTCTACGATCGAAACCAATCCGGCATGCATCGTCGATCCTTCAGCATGGAATGCATTAGTCGACACGGCTAATACGTGGGCGTCGCTTTCACCGGTCGCCGGCCCATTGAAAGACCTGGTCGCCCAAATCGCGTCGCAGTCAGATGAGCCGATTCATACTGAGGGAATCGCTGCAGGTTTATGTTGTTTGCGTGCTAGCGGCGACCTTAATGCGCTGCGAGTCGCTATCCAAACGATGAAGCAGCTACTCAGTAGCACTGAGCCTCGACAATGCCTAAATCAATTAGGGCAATGGTCACGTGCTGAGAATGCGCATCGCTTGTTCGTGGCGCTGATATCTGCCATGCGGTCTGACATGACACAGGTAGAGCATTTGCTCGATGCTGAGCCGCCGGCGGAGGCTGCCACAACCTTAAAGGTGGTAGTGGCGGTACTAACCCGTATCGCAGGTGCGCTGCAATTGTTGGGTCTGATCGATGAACTTGAGCGAGTTATAAAGCTGCGCGATGTATTGGGTCAGAAAAACACAGCTACCTGGATGGATGAGACATTCCCGCAGCAGTGGGTGTTGCTGCAGACGATGTTAGCCCAACTGCCTTGGCAGAAAATGCTGCAAGCAAGGCAATCATCAGCGCAAGCGTGTGGGCTAGATTCCATTTTTATCGAAGAAGCACGCGCGCTGATGGAAGTTATGCGCGAGTATGCCGCAGCGTCAGATAGGGCTGGCATGGCACAAACTGCGCATACCTTGGGTGGTTGTTCAGCGACGGTTGGGCTCAGCGGTTTGGCGGAGTTGTCGCTTGCGCTAGAGTCGACACTAGAGCAATTGCTGGCCCGCGGGGCCGTGCTGGATGATGTGCTACTCGATACAGTGCTGACGACTTTGGCATGCGTGCTTGAGGATTTTGCGAGTCATGGTGTGCGCGGTGATGCGTCCGAATTAGTACAGTGCCTGCGTGAGTACTCGGTGGTGCCGGGTGCCAACGATACAGTAGAGACGCTTGACCTCACCATCGATCCATTCGCGCAGCAAGAGGCTGAGACTATCCTGATCGAGACATTGGATGAGCCTGTCATCGACACCCTACAGTACACAGTGCATAGTGTCAGTGAGTCAATCGAGTTAAGTGAATCGGGCGAATCTAGCGAGGCTAGCGAGTCAGGCGAGTCAGGCGAGTCAGGCGAGTCAGGCGAGGCAGGCGAGGCATTGGCAGAGATTGGTGTAGCAAGTTCGCCATCAATATCATCATCAATATCACCGTCATCTTCACCTTCAACTTCCGCAGCAGCACTCACTACAGAAAAAAACATCTCATCGAATC
>JBIKUP010000086.1:0-6261 GCA_044347535.1 Burkholderiaceae bacterium | reverse complement strand
CCGCTACCCAACTCGCACAAGATTTACGTGACCGGCTCGCGCGCCGATATGCAGGTGCCTATGCGCGAGGTCAGTCAGTCTGATACCCCCGCATCGTTTGGCGCAGAAAAAAACCCACCGGTATACGTGTATGACACTTCGGGGCCTTACACCGACCCTAATGCCAAGATTGACATCCGCTCGGGACTCGCGCCCCTGCGTGGCAAGTGGATTAGTGAGCGTGACGACACCGAAGAACTCGCCGGCCCCACCTCGCTTTATGGCATTGAGCGCCTGAACGACCCCAAGCTGGCCGAGCTGCGCTTCAATTTGCATCGCAAACCGCGTCGCGCTAGGGCGGGCAAGAACGTCACGCAGATGCACTACGCACGTCAGGGCATTGTTACGCCCGAGATGGAGTACATCGCGATTCGCGAGAACCTACGTCGTCAGGAATACATTGCCAGCTTGAAGGCATCGGGGCCAAATGGTGCAAAGCTGGCTGAGATGATGATGCGGCAGCATGCGGGCCAATCCTTCGGTGCATCGATTCCCGGTGAGATCACACCCGAGTTTGTGCGTGATGAGGTAGCGCGTGGTCGCGCGATTATTCCTGCCAACATCAATCACCCAGAATCCGAGCCGATGATCATTGGCCGTAATTTCCTGGTGAAGATCAACGCCAACATCGGCAACTCGGCAGTTACTTCCTCAATTGGTGAGGAAGTTGAAAAAATGACTTGGGCGATTCGCTGGGGTGGCGACACCGTTATGGATCTCTCGACTGGCAAGCACATTCATGAAACCCGCGAGTGGATTATTCGTAATTCACCCGTACCCATCGGTACGGTGCCGATTTACCAAGCGCTCGAGAAGGTCAATGGCAAAGCAGAAGACCTGACCTGGGAGATTTTCCGCGATACCTTGATCGAGCAAGCCGAGCAAGGTGTGGATTACTTCACGATCCATGCCGGTGTATTACTGCGTTATGTGCCACTCACTGCAAAACGCATGACCGGTATTGTTTCGCGCGGCGGTTCAATCATGGCCAAGTGGTGTCTCGCTCACCATAAAGAATCCTTCCTCTACGAACACTTCGAAGATATTTGCGAGATCATGAAAGCCTACGATGTGTCGTTCTCGTTAGGCGATGGCCTGCGTCCGGGTTCAATCTATGACGCTAACGATGAGGCTCAGCTTGGTGAATTGCGCACGCTGGGCGAGTTGACCCAAATCGCCTGGAAGCATGATGTTCAGGTGATGATCGAAGGCCCGGGCCATGTACCGATGCAGTTGATCAAAGAGAACATGGACATTCAGCTGAAAGAATGTCACGAAGCCCCGTTTTATACCCTAGGGCCACTCACTACGGATATTGCACCTGGCTACGACCACATCACCTCCGGTATTGGTGCCGCGCAAATCGGCTGGTATGGCTGCGCCATGCTGTGCTACGTGACACCGAAAGAGCATCTCGGCCTGCCCAACAAGACGGATGTCAAAGACGGGATCATCACTTACAAAATTGCGGCACATGCCGCTGACTTGGCCAAGGGCCACCCCGGTGCGCAAGTACGTGACAACGCGCTGTCAAAAGCACGTTTCGAATTCCGCTGGGAAGACCAGTTCAACTTGGGTCTAGATCCCGACAAGTCGCGTGAATTCCACGACGAGACTTTGCCAAAAGATTCAGCCAAGGTGGCGCATTTCTGTTCCATGTGCGGCCCTCACTTCTGCTCGATGAAGATCACGCAGGATGTGCGCGAGTACGCCGAGAAGCAGGGCATCTCTGAAATTGATGCGCTGAAGAAGGGCATGGAAGTAAAGGCGGTCGAGTTTGTGAAGAGCGGAGCAGAGATTTATCAGAAGCAGTAAGCGGTTCTTCGTTGTGCAGTTAATGCTCGAGTTACGCGAGGCTGACGGTGATGGTAGCGATTGAATTGAACGGCGAGGCGCGTGAAGTACGCGCTGAAGACTGCATACAAGATTTGATCGATGCGTTGTCGCTGACGAATCAGGCGCTCGCGATAGCGGTCAACCGTGAAGTCGTGCCGCGTGCGCACTGGCGTGAGCGTCGGTTTGTAGTTGGCGATAAGGTCGATATCGTGAAAGCGATTGGTGGAGGTTGATGCATGAATATGAATGACATGAAAGCCGACGACGGCCTGATCATCGCTGGTAGGGCGTACCGTTCGCGACTATTGGTCGGCAGCGGCAAATACAAAGATCTCGATGAGACTCGCCGCGCAACCGAAGCAAGCGAAGCTGAGATCATCACCGTAGCGATTCGTCGCGTGAACATCGGCCAAGATCCGAACGCGCCGAATTTGCTCGATGTCGTGCCACCCTCGAAGTACACCATCCTGCCGAACACTGCGGGCTGTTACAACGCCAAAGATGCCATCTACACGCTGCAACTCGCACGCGAGCTGCTGAACGGGCACAAGCTGGTCAAGCTGGAAGTGCTCGGCGATGAAAAAACGCTGTTCCCCAACATGCCTGAAACACTCAAGGCAGCCGAGGTGTTGGTCAAGGACGGCTTCGACGTCATGGTCTACTGCAGCGATGACCCGATCCAAGCCAAGATGTTAGAAGACATCGGCTGCTGCGCGATCATGCCGCTGGCGTCACTGATCGGTTCGGGTATGGGCATACTCAATCCTTGGAATTTATCCTTGATCATTGAGCAGTCCAAAGTGCCAGTACTTGTTGATGCGGGTGTTGGCACTGCGTCTGATGCGGCTATCGCCATGGAGTTAGGCTGTGATGGTGTGTTGATGAACACCGCTATCGCCGGCGCCAAAGATCCGGTGCGCATGGCACGCGCCATGAAGCTTGCGATAGAAGCCGGGCGCGAGGCATTTCTTGCCGGACGTATTCCGCGTAAATTTGTAGCTTCACCCTCGTCGCCAATGGCGGGCCGCGTGGCATGAACGATGGCAGGAATGTAGCCTGCGTGTTGGTGTTTGCCGGACTAGACCCGAGTGGTGGTGCCGGCATACAGGCGGACATTCAAGCCATCAGCGCCGCTGGCATGCATACTTTGCCCATCGTCACCGCCCTGACCGTTCAAGATAACCAGCGTGTACATGCAGTACATCCGGTTGATCCGGAGGTGCTGCGCGAGCAGGCCAGAGCACTGGTCGATCAGGGTACGCGCCTTGATGCCATCAAGATCGGTATTGTTGGCAGCGCAGCGAACGCGACAGTAATCGTTGATGTGATAACCCAGCTGCGCGCAATGAACGCAGATCTGCCCGTCGTACTCGACCCGGTACTTGCCAGTGGCCATGGCGATATGCTGAGCAAAGGCGATGCCTTGCAAGCACTGGCGCCGCTGCGTACACTGGCGACGCTCATCACGCCGAATTTACCGGAGGCGCGCGCGTTGTGTAGTGTTGAAGATATTGATGCTCAGGCTCGTATTCTGCTGCAGGATGCCCCGCATGTGCTGATCAAAGGCGGTCATGGCGAAGGCGACGTGATCGTCAATCGTTGGTTCAGTGCGGGCAGCCAACGCGACTGGACATGGCCGCGCCTTCGAGGCGAGTTCCATGGTTCTGGTTGCACGCTGGCCTCGGCGATTGCGGCTCGCCTTGCGCAGCACGTCCCAATGGAAGCAGCGTTAGATGCTGCCCAGAATTACACTCAGCGCTCCCTGGTCAACGCGTTCAGTATCGCGCCGGGACAGCAGATACCCAACCGCGTGAAGGAGATGTCATGAGAGGTCTTTATCTGGTCACGCCCGATTGGAACGACACAGAGAAGCTCATCGCTGCGACGGAACAAGCCATTGAAGGTGGCGCGACCTTGCTGCAGTATCGCCATAAAACAGCGAATGAGGCATTACGGCTCGAGCAGGCCTCAGCCTTGCTCGCGCTTTGTCGGCGTTTGCAAGTGCCCTTGATCATTAACGACCATCTCGATTTATGTGAGCGTATCGATGCCGATGGTATTCATGTCGGTGGCACCGATGCTTCGGTCGCCGACGTGCGTACAGGCATCGGCAAAGAGAAAATCGTCGGCGCCTCTTGCTATGGCGATCTGCAATTGGCACGCGACGCTGCTAAAGCAGGTGCGAGCTATGTCGCGTTTGGTGGGTTTTATCCTTCGCTGGTTAAAAAATATGCGGTTACGACACCGCCGAGTATCATCACTCAGGCATTGTCCGAGTTATCTATCCCGCTGTGTGTGATCGGTGGCATGACACCGCAGAACGCTCGGCCGCTGATCGAACTTGGTGCGCACTCGGTCGCTGCGATTAGTAGTGTTTATGCTGCTAGCGATCATCGATCTGCTGCTGCTGAATTTGCTTCGATGTTCCGATAGTCGAATAAAAAGTCCAACTACCGACCATCGCTAGGTGCCAGGCACTTAGTCTAAAAAAATTATGCGGTTCCAGCTCGTACTAGAGTCCCGCCATTTACGCCTTCCGATCTTGCAAGATCATCTCAGCGTAAGCCGATCTCCGGGGATCAGATAAATCTGACAACGTTTCCAATCCCCTTGGGAACCCGTATTTGTCATTCGCTACTCAGAGGCGCGGTAAAAATTAGCCGTTGGTTATAACGCTAGCGTTACCACGCCAGGTTTTTATCTGTATTTAAACCCCCAGACTTATTCCAACCGTAGCCTTAGCTTTTTGCTAGACCATCTGTAGAACTGATACCCGCAAGACTAGCGAGACGTCTCTTAAGCAGGCTGAATCACACTGATCAAAAGGACTTTACATGCGACCTAATTCACCAGTGCCTTTGAAGCGCACGACAGAGCCCCTCTACAACGCGGGTAATCCCTATGTCTTATTGAGTCCGAGTGGTAATGCGAGGAATATCCGAACGATCTACGAGGCCATTCGTGGGGAAAAAAATAGCCAGGCGCTACATGCAGACTATACGGTGAGGGGCGAACCGTGGGTTGGCTTCGCTAACAAGAATCAAAAATACGATGAAGATCCTGTGGCCGTTGCCAACATGAGAAAGCAAAGAAAAGAATTAGTAGAGATTCTTCTGAGGACGACCGAGACCATCGAAAAAAAATTCAAATACCTAACACGAGATCAGCGCGATGCGAACCGTGCTTTGAAAATATTTGCCATCACAGCGCCACTCGATCGAGATATCAAAGTAGGCGATATCAAGCCGCACCTAAAAGTATTGAACCGTGCCTATACAGATTCGACGACTAAAGCCTGGCAAGAGAAAGAAATTGAACCTTACCGCGATCACTCAGATGCGCAAAAAATGAAGCGCCAACGGGCAAGGCAGTTCTTGAATATGGAACCCTCCACCCGGTTAATGCTAGTAAATACGCTAACGCGATCAGAAGACCGGGGTCCGGATCGAGCAATAGCGGGCATCAGAGCGATGGAAGACTTTCTGCGTAATTTTCTTAATCCAAAAGAAAGCTATCGCGAGATGGTCAGAAAGGTTACCGACAACGCGGATCTGCAGTTTTTCTGCCACCGCTGGTTAAGCGCCCATCCGCTCAGCGGGAAAAAAGGAACTGTTTATCAGGCAAGCGCCAAGTTCGCGCCTTACCCATGGTCCCGTCTGCTCGATACCTTATGCCGACTTATCATTAAAGAGGTCCGCCGACAAACCATCATTGTTTCAGATGATGATGCAAAAGGTCGAAAGATGAGTATTGTTTTCAGGCGCTCGTCACTGGCAAATCTGCAGCACATCAAACCCGACATTCCAGCCAGTAGCAAGATCGACCTGAGCCTTTTCCCCTTCATGCAAAAAGAGCCGGTGTCTCAAACCAAGAGTGATCATAGTGATCAAGCATCAACAATCTCTGAGAAAAAATCAAAACCCACAGCAAAGCCAGAGGCCACGTCAAACGCTAAGTCAAACGCTAAGTCAAACGCCAATGTAGACGTCAAGTCAGATCTGAATATAGATGTCGAAGTGGGGGAAAAGTCTGGCAAAACTTCACATGACAAGACGCTGGTGACATCGGATGTCAAGTCGGACCGGCAGCTTAACGAGAATCAGAAACCAGAAACCGGAGTAAAAGTCGATGTAAAGAAGCTAAGCGATTGATCGGCCGGGTGTATCACGATTGACGGCGTGTCTTTGCGTCACGCCGTCATATAATCGGAGGATGCAAAACCTCCTGCACAATCTCAATCCCGAGCAGCTCGCTGCAGTTACCTTACCCGCCCAGCCCGCGCTGATTCTCGCGGGTGCGGGCTCCGGCAAAACCCGCGTACTGACTACGCGTATTGCCTGGTTGATTCAAACCATGCAGATTTCGCCAGCGGGTCTGCTGGCTGTC
>JBIKUP010000085.1:0-6282 GCA_044347535.1 Burkholderiaceae bacterium | reverse complement strand
ATGCGCGTTCCACCGGCCCGTACTCGCTGGTCACGCAGCAACCGCTGGGCGGCAAGGCGCAGTTCGGCGGCCAGCGTTTCGGCGAGATGGAAGTGTGGGCGCTCGAGGCGTATGGCGCGTCGTATGTGCTGCAAGAGATGCTGACTGTGAAGTCGGACGACGTGAATGGCCGTACTAAGGTGTACGAGAACCTCGTGAAGGGCGACCACGTCATCGACGCCGGTATGCCGGAATCCTTCAACGTTCTGGTGAAGGAAATCCGCTCGCTCGGTATCGACATCGACCTCGAACGCGACTAACAAGCCGTCTGGCCACCGACCGCCCTGCAAGGGGCGGTCTGCAGCAAAGATATATTTTTCACGCCACTGTGGAGTGATACATGAAAGCACTGCTCGATCTATTCAAGCAAGTACAGCAAAACGAACAATTCGATGCGATCAAGATTGGACTTGCCTCGCCCGACAAAATTCGTTCCTGGTCGTATGGCGAAGTAAAAAAGCCAGAAACCATCAACTACCGCACGTTCAAGCCGGAGCGTGATGGCCTGTTCTGCGCCAAGATTTTTGGCCCGATCAAAGACTATGAATGCTTGTGCGGTAAGTACAAGCGTCTGAAGCACCGCGGCGTCATCTGCGAAAAGTGCGGCGTTGAAGTCACGCTGGCCAAAGTTCGCCGTGAGCGCATGGGCCATATCGAACTCGCTTCGCCCGTCGCGCATATCTGGTTCTTGAAGTCCCTGCCGTCCCGTCTGGGTATGGTGCTGGACATGACACTGCGCGACATCGAGCGCGTGTTGTACTTTGAAGCCTACGTCGTGACCGATCCTGGCATGACCCCGCTGAAAAAGTGCCAGATCATGTCTGAGGACGATTACGCCGCCAAATACGAAGAATTCGGCGACGACTTCACCGCATTCATGGGTGCAGAGGGTGTCCGTGAGTTGCTGCGCACGATCGATATCGATCGCGAAGCCGAGCAGCTCCGTATCGATTTGCGTGAGTCGAAATCGGAAGCTAAGATCAAAAAGTACGCCAAGCGCCTGAAGGTGCTTGAGGCATTCCAGCGCTCCGGCATCAAGCCTGAGTGGATGATCATGGAAGTGCTGCCGGTGCTGCCGCCCGAGTTACGCCCATTGGTACCGCTGGATGGTGGCCGTTTTGCGACTTCCGATCTGAACGATCTGTATCGTCGCGTCATCAACCGAAATAACCGTCTCAAGCGTTTGATGGAGCTGCGCGCCCCGGAAATCATTACGCGTAACGAAAAGCGCATGCTGCAAGAGGCTGTCGACTCGCTGCTCGATAACGGTCGTCGCGGTAAGGCAATGACCGGCGCCAACAAGCGGCCGCTCAAATCACTCGCCGAGATGATCAAAGGCAAGGGCGGTCGTTTCCGCCAAAACTTACTCGGCAAGCGCGTCGACTACTCAGGCCGTTCGGTCATTGTGGTTGGTCCGCAGCTGAAACTGCATCAGTGCGGTTTGCCGAAGCTGATGGCGCTCGAGCTGTTCAAGCCCTTCATCTTCAATAAACTTGAACTGATGGGTCTGGCCACCACGATCAAGGCGGCTAAGAAACTGGTTGAGATGCAAGAGCCGATTGTCTGGGACATTCTCGAAGAAGTGATTCGTGAGCACCCGGTCATGCTGAACCGTGCGCCGACGCTGCACCGTCTGGGTATCCAATCTTTCGAGCCGGTGCTGATCGAAGGTAAAGCGATCCAGCTGCACCCGCTGGTCTGCGCAGCGTTTAACGCTGACTTTGACGGTGACCAGATGGCGGTTCACGTGCCCCTGTCTATCGAAGCACAGATGGAAGCGCGCACGCTGATGCTGGCGTCGAACAATGTTCTGTTCCCGTCCAACGGCGAGCCGTCGATCGTGCCATCGCAAGATATCGTGTTGGGCCTTTACTACGCAACGCGTGAAAAGACCAACGGCAAAGGCGAAGGTATGGCTTTCCAGGATGTCTCTGAAGTCATCCGCGCCTACGACAACAAGGAAGTCGAGCTTACTTCGCGCGTCACCGTGCGGGTTAATGAGTATTTGCGTGTTGCCGGTACAGATGAGTTCGAGAAAAAGATTCAGCGTGTCGAGACAACAGTTGGTCGCGCCATCCTCTCCGAAATCTTGCCTAAGGGATTGCCTTTCTCGGCGCTGAACCGCGCCTTGAAGAAAAAAGAAATCTCCAAGCTGATCAACATCTCGTTCCGTAAGTGCGGCTTGCGCGCGACTGCGGTATTTGCCGATCAGCTGATGCAATCCGGTTTCCGTCTGGCGACCCGCGCAGGTATCTCGATTTGCGTCGACGATATGCTGGTACCGCCACAGAAGGCGACCATCATTTCTCAAGCCGAGCAGGAAGTTAAGCAGATTGAACAGCAGTACTCATCTGGCTTGGTCACCGCAGGCGAGCGCTACAACAAAGTGGTCGATATCTGGGGCAAGGCCGGCGATGAAGTTGGCAAGGCCATGATGGAGCAGCTGAAGGTTGAGAGCGTCGTCAAGCGCGACGGTTCGACAGGTACACAAGAATCGTTCAACGCGATTTACATGATGGCCGACTCCGGTGCGCGTGGTTCGGCGGCGCAGATTCGTCAGCTGGCGGGTATGCGTGGTCTGATGGCGAAGCCGGATGGCTCCATTATTGAAACGCCGATCACTGCGAACTTCCGTGAAGGTCTGAATGTTTTGCAGTACTTCATCTCTACGCACGGTGCGCGTAAAGGCTTGGCAGATACCGCGCTGAAAACCGCGAACTCCGGTTATCTGACCCGTCGTCTGGTCGACGTGACGCAGGACTTGGTGGTGGTCGAAGATGACTGCGGCACTGTGAACGGTACGGCGATGAAGGCTCTGGTCGAGGGCGGTGAAGTCATTGAGCCGTTGCGCGATCGTATCCTTGGTCGTGTCGTCGCGACAGATGTCGTGAATCCGGAGACGCAGGAGACCGTGTACGAAGCGGGTTCGTTGCTGGATGAAGATGCGGTTGAAGAAATTGAGCGCCTTGGCATCGACGAGGTGAAAGTACGTACGGCACTGACTTGCGATACTCGCTACGGCTTGTGCGCTAATTGCTATGGCCGCGATTTGGGCCGTGGCTCGATGGTCAACGTTGGTGAGGCTGTCGGCGTGATTGCTGCGCAGTCGATCGGTGAGCCGGGCACCCAGTTGACCATGCGTACCTTCCACATCGGTGGTGCAGCGTCGCGTGCAGCAGTTGCCTCATCGGTCGAGGCGAAGTCGAACGGTACGGTTCGCTTCACTGCCACGATGCGCTATGTCACCAATGGCAAGGGTGATCAGATTGTTATCTCGCGTTCCGGCGAGGTGCTGATTACTGATGATCATGGTCGTGAGCGCGAGCGTCACAAAGTGCCGTACGGTGCGACGCTGATCGTCAAAGATGGCCAACTGATCAAAGCTGGTACTGCACTTGCAAACTGGGATCCGCTGACGCGTCCGATCATCACCGAGTATGCAGGTACGGTGAAGTTCGAAAACGTCGAAGAGGGTTCGACAGTTGCCAAGCAGATTGACGAAGTTACTGGCCTCTCAACGCTGGTCGTGATTGATGCCAAGCGTCGCAGCACTACCACCCGTGCAATGCGTCCTCAGGTCAAGTTGCTTAACGAACTGGGCCAGGAAGTCAAAATCGCGGGTACTGATCACCCAGTAACCATCGGCTTCCAAGTCGGTGCGCTGATTACTGTTAAAGATGGTCAACCGGTGTCGGTGGGTGAAGTGTTGGCACGTATCCCGACCGAATCGCAGAAGACGCGTGACATCACCGGTGGTCTGCCGCGAGTGGCTGAACTGTTCGAAGCGCGTTCGCCGAAAGATGCTGGCATGTTGGCTGAAGTGACCGGTACCGTAGCGTTTGGTAAAGAGACGAAAGGTAAGCAACGTCTCGAAATCACCGACATGGACGGTAACAAGCACGAGTTCCTGATTACCAAAGATAAGCAGGTGCTGGTGCATGATGGTCAGGTCGTGAACAAAGGCGAGATGATTGTTGATGGTCCCGCTGACCCGCAGGACATTCTTCGTCTACTGGGCGCTGAAGCGCTGGCGCGCTACATCGTCGACGAGGTGCAAGATGTCTATCGTCTGCAGGGTGTGAAGATCAACGACAAGCACATCGAAGTGATCGTGCGCCAGATGTTGCGTCGGGTGCAGGTCGCCGATGCCGGCGATACTGCCTACATCCCGGGCGAGCAGGTGGAGCGTTCGGAGTTGTTGGACGAGAACGATCGCGTGATTGCCGGGGGCAAGCGACCAGCGACATTCGAAAACGTACTGCTGGGTATTACCAAGGCGTCGTTGTCGACCGATTCGTTTATCTCGGCGGCGTCGTTCCAGGAAACCACCCGCGTGCTCACCGAGGCTGCGATCATGGGCAAGAAAGACACCCTGCGCGGCTTGAAGGAAAACGTGATCGTGGGTCGCCTGATCCCTGCCGGTACAGGCCTAGCCTTCCACCGGGCACGCAAGGAGAAGGAAACCTGGGAAGCCGAGGAGCGCGCAGCCATGCTGCAGGCCGAGGCGGCGCGTGCGCTGCAGGAGGCTGAGGCGGCAACTGCAGCACCAGCTGAGGGCGATACCGAAGCCTGATCACACAGCAGGCTTCAAAGAATCGGCCCGGGACTCCCGGGCCGATTTCATGATAAATCGCTAACTTCAGTCTAGGTTGACGCCGAGTATCCAGCCATTTATACTCGCGAGTTCTCGAATTTAAGCTCGCTCGGGCTTAAGCGCTCTTTGGTCTGTTTTTCAGTCCCCGACGCTTTTTTCCGTGCCGGCAGTTAGCGGCAGCGCAAGCTATTGCATTCCGCTCAAAGGCGAGTCGCCACCCCGTGAAATCGGGGTCTTAAAACTTTTTAATTTTTGTTGGGTTGAATAACCGATGCCAACCATTAGCCAACTGATTCGCAAGCCACGTACCTCGGTGCGTGTAAAGAGCAAATCGCCCGCGCTCCAAAATAGCCCGCAAAAGCGTGGCGTATGCACTCGCGTCTACACCACGACGCCCAAAAAGCCGAACTCTGCGCTGCGTAAAGTCGCCAAAGTTCGTCTCACCAACGGGTTTGAGGTCATCTCTTACATCGGCGGTGAAGGCCACAACCTTCAAGAGCACAGTGTCGTGTTGATCCGCGGCGGCCGTGTGAAGGATTTGCCGGGTGTGCGCTACCACATGGTGCGTGGCTCGCTCGATACGCAGGGCGTCAAAGATCGTAAGCAGGCGCGCTCGAAATACGGCGCCAAGCGCGGCAAGGCTGCTGCTGCCAAGTAATTGTTGTAAGCGTAGTCAAGAATGTCTGCGGCCTGGCCGCAGTCCCGAGCGGCCTTGATGGCCGAGTAAGTGAATGGGTTAGATGCCCATTCGTGGCGATGCGAAAGCCTCGCCGACTGAAGATTGAAAGGAATTGATATGCCACGTCGTCGTGAAGTTCCCAAACGCGAAATCCTGCCAGATCCAAAATTCGGCAATGTCGATGTCGCGAAATTCGTTAACGTGCTGATGCTCTCCGGTAAAAAATCGGTAGCAGAAAACATCATCTACGGCGCGTTTACCCAGATTCAAACCAAGACCGGTAAAGACCCGCTGGAAGTTTTTGCTGCCGCGATCGGCAACTGCAAGCCGATGGTTGAGGTCAAATCCCGACGTGTTGGTGGTGCCAACTATCAGGTGCCGGTCGAAGTGCGTCCGGTTCGTCGGATGGCGCTATCGATGCGTTGGTTGCGCGAAGCCGCGAACAAGCGCGGTGAAAAGTCGATGTCCTTGCGTTTGGCAGGTGAGTTGCTCGACGCTGCGGAAGGCCGTGGCGGCGCAATGAAGAAGCGCGACGAGGTGCACCGTATGGCAGAAGCGAACAAGGCGTTCTCGCATTTCCGCTTCTGATGCAGGTGGCGGTGTTCTAACCCGCCGCCCGACCCCGAATCTGATCCCGGATAGGCCTTTAGACGAGGCCCCGGTTTCGACAATTGAGAAAGTGTAGGACTGACCATGGCCCGCAAGACCCCTATTGAGCGTTATCGCAATATCGGTATCTCTGCTCACATCGATGCCGGTAAGACCACGACAACCGAGCGCATCCTTTTCTACACCGGTGTAAACCACAAAATCGGTGAGGTGCACGATGGCGCCGCGACCATGGACTGGATGGAGCAGGAACAAGAGCGCGGCATCACCATTACCTCCGCAGCGACGACCTGCTTCTGGAAGGGAATGGCGAATAACTTCGCTGAGCACCATATCAACATCATCGACACCCCTGGCCACG
>JBIKUP010000084.1:0-6283 GCA_044347535.1 Burkholderiaceae bacterium | reverse complement strand
AGCTATCTGCGCACCCAAGTCGGGAAAAAGAATTTTTCTCAAGGGATGGAAAACTAAACTTCCATAACAGACTCTTGCTGCCTAAGTGTAGTAAATAATTGATTTATGGTAACTAATGTAGACTAAAAAAGTTTTGATAAGTAAAAAATAATTACAACATTAGTTGTATTCATTTATCGAGAGAGGAAAATTTCGTGAAAAAACTATTTTGGATAATACTTTTTTTAAGCAATGCCGCCTCGGCCCAGGCTTTGCCGGAACCAACATTTGAAGGATGGAAAAATCTGTCTGAACAACAAAAAACAGCGTTGCGAGATATTGCTAATTCAGCGCACGCTGTTTATGCAAACGGAGTACAAAAGCATTTTCAATCGGGTTTCAAGGCTTGCGAAAAAGGTGTAGCTGACGCAATTAATGGGGAAATAAAAAATATCAGGGCAAATGTCCAAAATTTGAATTCGAAGAAAGAGGTTACAGAAAAACTCGCCGAGGCCGACCAACTGAGCAAGACAATCGAATTTACGTCGCGTGTTCACTGCCTGAACAGATCGATGATTGCCGTGGCTAGTATGAAATCTGGACTGGTTTCTCCTGTGATTGATGAGTGGATGCAAGAAACCAAAAACTTCCAATATGATGATTTGACACCAGCAGCCATCAAACAAATCAATGAGCAAATTGGGAAGAAACACGAAATGTTCATTCAGGGCGATATCCAAATGGTCAAGCTTACGGATGAGGAGCGACGAAACCTGAAAAAACGTTTAAAGCTCAGTGATGGCGATATTGCCGCAGCAGGAAACGTTCGGTTTCAGCGCTATTTGACGAGTTATAACGCCATGTACAACACTTTGAATGCCTAATTTGTTTCATCTGCTAAAGATTTTGGATGTAGGCTTGATAAGGGTGAGAAGCCTGTACTGTGCGAGTAGACAGTCTTTCTATTAAATAGCCCTTTGAATCAAAATCGGTGGCCTGTGTTCTCGGCCACCGATTTTTTTAGGTGCTACTGTTCATCGTTCCGGCAGAGACAGGGCTATACGCAATCCCACCCTTACGCAGCTGCGGAGCGACTCGCCCGCTGGCAGCGGTTACTTCAAAATCACAGCATCCGTAGTTTTGTATCACTGTAATTGGCAGGCTTGGTTGTCGTGGCCATTGACGCTGTTCCTCAGGCCTAACCATCGGCAATTGTTGTAGCCTCGCTACGAAACTAAGGCAGGTGTATCACTGCTGCATTTTAACGTCGCGTTTCATCACCATTGCTGCGCAGACCGCTAGCGACAGTCAATAAGATCGGGCTCCCTTTAATCACGTCAGAAAGGACCCGATGATGAACGGTTTTAAAACTACGCTGGCAACGGCATCATTGCTCGCCCTGTTTACACAGGGTGCTGCTCAGGCTGCAACCTCAATCACCGATACCATCAACGTCAGCGCAACCATTGCAGCTAGCTGCTCGATCAGCAGTGTCGCTGCAGTTGACTTCGGCACTAACTACAATCCTTCGAATACCTCGCCGACGTATGCCGGTGGAGGGATCACGATCGCCTGTGTCAAAGGTACTCATCCTACTATCGCACTTAGTGGTGGCAATAACCCAGATGCAGTAACTGGCGCACGACGCATGACCAACACCTCGGTACCGGGTGAAGTGCTGTCGTACTCGCTGTTCAAACCTACGGGTGCAGCATTCACCTGTACCCAGACAGAAACTGAAACCTGGGGTGCCTCGGGTCTGGCAGTGTTTGATCCGGGTCCAGCATCTGGCTTTGCTGACACCACATTCAGCATTTGCGGCAAGATCGATGCGCGTCAGGATGTCATTACTGGCACCTACACTGATCAGGTGATTGCAACCGTTACGTTCTGATCATGAAGCGCCCGGTCGTATTTGTTTCTCAGCGTTGGGTATGCAGCCGGGCGCTGTCCTTTCCTATGCTTTTATTTCGCATCATATTACTGGCCACGCTGAGCGCAGTGGTACCAAGTGCATTAGCGGGTTCGTTTTCGGTCAACCCGGTCAGGGTCGAGCTTTCTGCACAGCGCGGCAGCGCCGTGGTTCAGGTTGAAAACACGGGTAGCAGCGAGGTCACCGTGGAAGCCAGAACCTTCGCTTGGGCGCAGCCAGACGGCAAAGATCAACTGAGCACTACCCGCGAAGTGATTGTCACACCCCAAGTATTTCGTTTAAAAGCAGGTGCTACCCAGCTGCTTCGAATTGGTGCATTACGCAAACCAGACCAATCAAAAGAAATTCCTTACCGTTTGGTGTTGGAAGAAATTCCGCCACCACCCGCACCCGATGTTAAAGGATTGCAAGTCGCACTAAGAATCAGTATTCCCCTTTTTCTGAGGCCACCCGTTGAAGCGAAAGACAAGATTGATGTTGCAATCACTGCGGAGAGTGATCGACAACTACGACTGGTATTTTCTAATTCAGGTAACGCCTCGGCAGCTTTCTCGAACCTCAGCATTTCAGAAGAAGAGTCGCCAGATCAACTGATTGCCGCTCATGGTGGCGTGATTTACATGCTTGCCGGACAGCGGCGCGAGTTGGTGCTTGATAGCAAACGATATAGCCCTGATAAAAAACTCCTGATCCGGGCGCAGTCGCCCACAGGTCCTGTCACGCTTCATGCGGTATTTTCGACCCAATAAAGCGTGCGGGCAGATCGGGAATCAGCCTCAGCCTCGAACCCTTTTGCTCATGCTGCTACTGCTTGGTGCACTGATGGGTCAGAACGCCATAGCGTCTGAGCCAGCTAGTTCGGCAGTCACAAGTGAACCAGCGAATGAACCAACCAATGAGTCAACGAAGAAGGTAACGAATGAGCCGGCGAATGAGCCAGCAGATGAGATGGAGGTCCTGCTGGTGTCGCTCAGGATCAATCAGCAGATGATGCAGCAGCCTGCGGTGATGCTTCGCAACTCATCCGGCGAGTGGTGGCTGCCCGTGCCGATGCTGACGCTGGCCAAAGTAAAAATTCCAGACGCGCCATTGCGGCGTTTCAATGATGCCGATTACATTGCCGCAGCCGCCATGCCGATTGAGGCATTGAACTTTGATGCGGCGACCTTGTTCATGGATATTCGTCTCAGTCCAGACGGGTTCACGCTAAATCGGCTTCAAACCCGAGCATCACAACGCCCTGAAACAATCACCCGAAGCGCGGGCGCATTTCTCAACTATGACTTGCTACTGGATCATGGTCAGGGTGGTTTCGGTCATGTGCTTTTCACTGAGCTGGGCGGCGCGATAGGTGCTGGTATTGGTGTCAGCAGCCAGATGATGCTCAACCGCCCCGACCTTGACCGCTGGCTTCGTCTTGACAGCAACTATGTCGTTGATGACCTCGACCAAATCGCAACGCTCAGGTTGGGCGATGCTATATCGCGCCCACCGCCATTGCTTGGGCGTCCGGTGCGTTTTGCAGGCTTGCAGTGGGGGACTAATTTTCGTATTCGCCCGGACCTGATCACGGTACCGGTGGCAACCTTGTCGGGGCAGGCGGCGCTACCATCTACTGTTGATTTGTACGTCAATAACGTCCTGCAATCGCGCAATCCCTTAACACCGGGGCCATTTTCGATCATCACCGGACCGATGGTCACTGGTGAAGGTGAGGTCTTGCTGAAGGTGACCGACATTAGCGGGCAGGAGCAATTAATCACGCAACGCTTTTACGCCAGCACCTCATTGCTGGCGGCTGGCTTGAGCGATTACTCTTTCGAAATTGGCGCGCTACGCCAGCGCTACGGCTTGGTGAGTAATGATTACGGTGATCTGATGGCAGCGGCTAGTTGGCGGCGTGGCATGACTGACGGGCTTACTCTGGAGGCCGGAACCAGCGCTCAGCAATCCGGATTAATCGGTCTACTAGGCGGTGTCGCTACCTCTATGCCGGGTTGGGGTCTGGGCACCCTTGCGCTGGGTATTAGCCATGGTGATGCAGGCACGGGTGCGCAGATCGCACTCGGTTGGGAGCGTCGAACCAAACACCATGGCTTCGCGCTACGCTCGCAATTGGCTAGTCATGACTACCGACAAACCGGTGTCGATGCTGAACAAGCGCTGCGCCGGCTCGATAGCGTTTTTTACAGCTATCAATTACCGGGCATCGGTAGTTTGGGTTTGTCATGGACCCAGCAGCAGCGCATTGGGGCTGATGCGGTATCGATTACCACCGCCAGCTTCAGCACGCGACAGACAGCCTGGGGTAGCTTGATTTTTTCACTCTCGCGTCTGAAGGCAGACACCGATACCACGTCATTTAACGTGTATTGGTCGTATAACCTCGGTGGCGGCACCAGCGTCAGCGCCACACATGCCGATACCACCAACGGACCATCGCGCCAGGTAGTACAGCTACAAAAAAGCCTACCCGCTGGTGAGGGTTGGGGGTACCGCTTGCAAGTAGCGCAGCGGGCGGCACAGCAGGCTGCGCTTTATGCACAAAATGACTATGGACGCGTCAGGATCGAAGCTGCGGAGCTGAACGGGCAAACCCGTGAACGATTCGGTTTGAGTGGTGCCATTGCCACCTTGGATGGTCAGTGGTTTTTATCGCGTCGCATTGATAGCAGCTTTGGTGTCGCGCGGGTGCCGGGCTTTGCGAAGGTGCGCATCTATGTCGATAACCAATTGGCGGCACGCACGAATGCTGACGGCTATGCCTTATTGCCACGGCTTTATCCCTACATGAGAAACAACATCTCGGTAGAGCTACTGGATCTGCCGCTTGATACCGAAATCGGTCAGCTTAAAATCAGGCCGGTACCGGCGTGGCGATCTGGTGTAGTGATTGATATCCCGATACGCAAGGTGTCAGCGGCAACGCTTAATCTAATACGAGATAATGAGGCTCCAGTACCTGCGGGTGCAACTGTCGACTTGCTCGACGATGATGCTACGGTGATCGAGAGTTTCGGCGTTGGCCATGAGGGCCTGCTCTATCTGTCGGGCTTACGTTCGCAGAACCAGCTGCGTGCGCACTGGCCGGGCGGCATGTGCACAGCGCGTATTCCCTTCCAGCCAGAGCCTGGCAACATTCCCTACCTCGGTCAGTACCGCTGCCAGCAATCGCAGGCGCAGTAGCAGACGCAATAGCAACGACCATGAAAAATCAATCCAAAAGACGACTGGGCTCATGGATTGCTGCTGTCATGATGGGACTAAGCTTGCCAGCCACTGCCATGATGTGCGTGGGTGAGGGCGCACCACAGTTTGTGTTTGGTCAGTATGACCCGCACCTGCACGAGCCGCATGATGTTCAGACCGTGTTTAGTATCCATTGCACACCAGCGTATAGCGGCGAAGCTTTGAATTTGATGATTCGTTTGAGCGACGTTAGCAATGGCCCTATGCGTATGCGTAATCTGGAAACCGGTGAATGGTTGCAGTTTACGGTGTACAAAGACCCAGCACGCTCACAACCGATTGATACGCTCAACGGATTGAGCCTGAATTTTCCTCTGATGATGCCGACTACGGTTTCAATACCGGTCTACGGTCGGATTCCGGCAAGGCAGAATGTGTCGGTAGGTAGTTACCATCTTCCAGTAAATATCACGCTCAGCTACTAAGAACCAATCTCGTTAAGCCGTTTGCGGCGTTGGCAGGCTCGGCTCGCTGCTGAGTACCTTGGCTTGGCCGTTGGTGCCGGTGGTGTGCAGACTAACCGGTCGGCGCCAGACCTGCGAAATATAGGCCACCACACGCTCGGCACGTGGCAGATCAAGACCGCGGCCGTCTTCGGCTACATCATGTACCAGCTCCAGGCTACCATCGGTGTGCATGGCTTTTACCGCCACGCGTGGGGCACCGTAGTTGAATCGTGGTGCCAAAATAGCCTCCCGAATCGCATGGATGTCTTTGTCGGCGATTTTTATCCCGCCTTCATGATCAGCCTCGTAGACAAACAAGTCCAGCTTGTCCGCCAGAGGCTGCGTCAAATAGTTGCGGATAAATCCGAAGTCATCTTCTTCACGACAAATCTGACGTGCTTTATCGATGCCGTAGCGCTCGATAATGTCTTCCCACATCGAGAAACCGAGGTGGTAGGGATTAATCGAAAGTGCCAGTTGATGATCTGAAGCAAATGGCCGCACGACATCCGAGTGCGCTTTGATAGCGGCGAGGTATAGATCAGAGGGTAAAAAATCCGCCTCGCGCAGCAGTCGGGCGTGCCAATACGAGGCCCAGCCCTCATTCATGATCTGGCAGGCAAACACCGGGTAGAAGTAGAAAGATTCTTCGCGCACTGCGAGGAAGATATCGCGC
>JBIKUP010000083.1:0-6287 GCA_044347535.1 Burkholderiaceae bacterium | reverse complement strand
ATCCTATGAAATTGGTGTGCTGTCCACACTGATGCAGCGAAAACCCGCAAGATTACGTCTCAGGAGATGGCTGAGCAAGCGCATAATTTTCATCCGAGATATTGATGATTGGCGCTTGGAAGATAATGAACTACGCGCCCATGAGTCCCTAAATAAGCAGCCGCCGTAGGGTACTCGCTGAGGATGGTTATAGAGAAAAGCCCGACTTTTGAATTATCTAATTGAAAGGGAAAGCGACGAAGCCAAATCCACCGTGGGGAACTAGCTACCGTCTTATAATAGGCCGCGACTGCACTCGCGGCTCGGAAACCTTGTTCATGACTACAGCCTAGCACTTCGTCGAGACAATATCGTGAACTCGACCTCCACCCTCACCCTGGCACTCATTGCTGGCTACTTTGTCTTTGTATTTAGCAGCCTGATCTTGCGCGGTCGTGAAGTCTCCGGACCATGGTGGTATCTACTACGCAGCTTCTTTCCTAATTGGCGCTTTTACCATGGCTTTGGATCACAGCCGCGGCTATTCACTCGCTTACAGCAGCCGGACGGCGAGTGGACCGAATGGCAGATGTTTATGCCGCGTGCAAAATTATCTCTACTCGATCTATTTCACAATGCTCGTAATAACCTGCTGCTCGCGAATCAGAATCTGGTCGACCATCTAGCATTTGATATTCAAATGCTGCCTGAGAATAAATCAGTAAGCGAACTCGTCAGCTACAAAATGGTGACGCAACTAGCGCACAGCATGGTCCAGCAACAAGGCCTGATTGGCTGTCGCTGGCAGTTTCAGGTCTTGCAAGTGCCGCCACTTCAAGCACCTAATGAGTCGATGACGATATTGTTGTCGCCAGTACTACCAGCCTGAGATGCCGCCGCTCTATTTCGCCTTGCGGTGCTTCGAATGTTTGCTAGCCACCAGCTTGCTGATTCAAACGCTGGAGTTTTTACGCATCCGCTCGGTGCAGAATGCTGATGGTCTGTGGCGTTGGGATGTGCAACGCGGCGATGTGGCGCATGCTCCTACAAATGTGCGCAAGGCCTTCGATTGGTTGTTCAGCGAACAAATCTACAAAGCGCACCTACTGCTGCGCCTAGCCGCAGCGGCTAGTCTGTATGCAGGCAGCAGTATCGTCAGTGCCACGCTGCTGTTCTTCAGCACGATTGCCATCTTGATCCGCTGGCGCGGCGCTTTCAATGGCGGTAGCGATTTCATGACCATCATTGCCCTCACCGGCTTGATGATCGCGCACTGGGGTCAATTAATCGTCAGCCCCATACTCGCCTGGCAAGCAGGCTTGGGTTATGTCTGCCTGCAAACTATGACGTCTTACTTCATCTCAGGCGCGATTAAATTGTTTTCACGTGAGTGGCGCACTGGCATTGCACTGCCCTACTTCCTGGACGGTGGCATCTACGGGCCGCTGGCAGCTGATAGTGTGCTTCGCAAGCGATTCATCGCTATCGCCTGCTCATGGGGATTTATTTTGTGGGAGTGTTCGGTACCCGTGGTGTTCTTGGGACCGCGGGTCGCGATGGTGTACTGCGCAATCGCCTTGGTGTTTCATTTACTGGTGTTTGCTTTTTTTGGATTAAACCGGTTTGTGTGGGCCTGGGTGGTGAGTTTTCCGGCGTTGATTTATTGGGCGGGGTGGTGGTGAAGATGTCATTTAGATCACTTTTTATTGATCCGCCCGCTTAGGCCCTCGGTAACCCGAGCGCTGTTAATCCGCCTTCGGCGCCATTCCTGATACATTATCTTGCCGACTTTCCGAAATTAAAGTATCGTTTTCACGTTCAACGCCACCGGGAGAAGTACCGATGTCGCACCCCCTGCTCGACAAACATCGCGCCACGCTCGACGGCGCCCTGCAAGCCATCCATACCCGTGAGTACTGGTCGCCGTATGGCGAGCACCCCAGCCCGCGCAACTATGGCGAGGGTTCAGACGCAGCTGGCAAGGCAGCGTTTGATGCGCTGCTTGGCAAGCGCTTCGAAATCGATCAGCCCGGCGTGCAAGGCTGGTACGACCAAGAGACCTCACCCTATGGCGCGGGCCTGAATGTGTCTTACCCAGTGTGCGACCCGGATGCCTTGATTCAAGCAGCGCAAGCAGCCATGCCGGCTTGGCAAAAGATCGGCCCCGAGGGCCGCACCGGGATTTGTCTTGAGATTCTTGATCGTTTAAACAAGCAAAGTTTCGAGTTAGCCCACGCGGTGATGCTCACTTCCGGTCAGGGCTGGATGATGGCCTTCCAGGCAGGCTCACCGCATGCACAAGATCGCGGTTTGGAGGCTGTGGCGCATGCATGGCGCGAGCAAAGTTTTGTGCCGAGTGAAGCCCATTGGGAAAAACCCCAAGGCAAGAACCCGCCGCTGGTGATGAAGAAACATTTCGAGATCGTCGGCCGTGGTGTGTCGGTGGTCGTGGGTTGCAGCACCTTCCCTACTTGGAATACCTTCCCCGGCTTGTTCGCCGCGCTTGCCACGGGCAACGCAGTCATCATCAAGCCGCATGAGGTGGCAATACTTCCCGTAGCGATCACTGTGCGTACAGTGCGTGCGGTGTTGGCTGAAAACGGCATCGATCCCAACCTCGTCACGCTATGCGTGACCGACAAACGCGAAGCTACGCAGCATCTGGTCACGCACCCGGCGGTGAAGTCGATTGATTTCACGGGTGGAAACGTGTTTGGGCAATGGCTGATTGATCACTGCCGCCAAGCGCGCGTGTATGCCGAGCTGGCGGGCGTGAATAACATCGTGGTTGATTCTACTGACAGCTACAAGCGCATGCTGAGTAATCTGGCATTTACGCTGTCTTTGTATTCGGGTCAGATGTGCACCACCTCGCAAGCTTTGTTTGTTCCTGCCGGCGGTATTGAGACTGATGAGGGCCACAAATCTTACGATGAGTTCTGCACAGATTTAGGCAACGCAGTCAGTCATTTCCTGGCTAAGCCTGAAGTGGCGCTGGCGATTTTAGGTGCGATTCGCTCGCCGGATACTTTGCAACGTATCGCGCAAGCGAACAGTGGCAAGCTCGGCAAAGTGGTTCTGGCATCAAACAAACTCGAGAACCCCGAGTTCCCGCAAGCGCAGGTACACACGCCCGTGCTGCTAGCGTGTGACGCCAGCGACGAGGCCTCGTATGGTCATGAGTGCTTCGGACCAATTAGCTTTATCGTTAAAACCCCAGATACTGCAGCCTCAATCAAACGCTCAGAGCACTTGGTAAACACCCAAGGCGCATTAACGGTGGGTGTGTATTCCACGCACACTGAGGTGATTGATGCGATGACGCAGGCAACGCTCAACGCCAAGGTAGCGCTTTCGATTAATTTAACGGGCGGTGTGTTCGTTAACCAGTCAGCTGCTTTCTCGGACTTCCACGGTACGGGTGGTAACCCGGCAGCGAATGCCTCTTACGCTGACGCAGCCTTTGTAGCGAACCGTTTCGTCGTAGTACAGCGGCGTTATCACGTTTAATGCCATGAGCGCAGCGCCGCAACCCCTATCAAGCACAGTTGCCGTCATTGGGGCTGGTGCCATGGGCAGCGGCATTGCGCAGATTGCCGCAGTGGCTGGCCATCCGGTCAAACTACTCGATGCGCGCGAGGGTGCAGCAGCGTCGGCAATTGAAGGTATTCGCACGCAACTCAACAAGCTGGCTGATAAAGGCCGCCTGACGCCTGAGGCAGCACAGGCCGCGGGTGAACGATTGAGCGTCGCCACGCAAGTGTCTGAGCTTGCCGATGCTGCGCTCATCGTTGAGGCGATTATTGAAGACCTGGCCGCAAAACAATCGCTGTTCGTATCGCTTGAAAGCATTGTTTCTGACGACGCTATCCTTTCGACAAATACGTCATCGATATCCATCACCGCGATTGGCGCTGCCCTCAAGCGCCCAGAGCGTTTAGCAGGGCTGCATTTTTTTAACCCAGCGCCCTTGATGCCCTTGGTTGAAATCGTCAGCGGCATTGACACCGACACATCCGTGGCTGACACCTTGTTCGCTACCGCAAAAGCCTGGGGTAAAACTCCCGTACACGCTCGCTCTACGCCGGGCTTCATTGTCAACCGCATTGCCCGCCCGTACTACGCCGAGGCACTGCGTTTGCTACAAGAAGGCGCAGCGGATGTAGCGACCATTGATGCAGTGATGCGCGAAGCCGGTGGGTTTCGGATGGGGCCATTTGAGTTAATGGATTTGATTGGGCATGACATTAATTTTGCGGTCACGCGTTCGGTATGGACCGCGTTTTTTAACGACACGCGGTTCACGCCTTCGCTGATCCAACAAGAACTTCTAGAAGGTGGCTTCCTGGGGCGCAAAAGCGGGCGTGGGTTTTATGATTACCGCGAGGGTGCGACAAAGCTGCTAGCAGCGACTCAAGCTCCCCGCTCATTGAATACTACCGTTACCTTGCACGGTACTAGCGAGGCTGCGACAGCCTTTGCTACACGACTCTCAAACGCGAACATTGCGCTGACATCTGGTGCTACCACAGCTGATGGACGTATCGCCACGGTCGGTGATGCGGTGATCTTCGTGACGGACGGTCGCAGCGCGACACAGCGCGCTTCACAATCGAACATTGCTAACACCGTGTTGATTGATCTTGCGCTGGATTACGCTAGCACCACACGAATTGTAATCAGCTGCGCACAGCAATGCGCTCCCGCTGCTTGTGACAACGCGATTGCGATGCTGCAGGCAGCAGGCTTGCAGGTCTCGCTCATGAAAGACATTCCCGGACTCGCCGTGATGCGTACGGTGGCTATGCTGGCCAATGAAGCGGCAGATGCGGTTAACCAAGGCGTTTGTTCCGCAGCCGATGTGGATGCGGCGATGCGGCTCGGTGTGAATTACCCGCGCGGGCCATTGGCATGGGCAGAGGAAATTGGCGTTACCACCGTACGGGATGTGCTGTTCAATCTGGCGCAAAGTTATGGTGAAGACCGTTACC
Organism: Burkholderiaceae bacterium; assembly: GCA_044347535.1. Lineage (GTDB taxonomy): Bacteria > Pseudomonadota > Gammaproteobacteria > Burkholderiales > Burkholderiaceae_D > Pernthalerella. The sequence continues at coordinate 1,317 of JBIKUP010000083.1, read as the reverse complement.
GCATTTCACCGCGCATTCAACAAGCCTGCTATGCCGGAGGAAGTCTGCATGACTGATCCCAAGATTACTAATCCCAGCCCTGCAGCGCCGACCGACCCGCAAGCACTGGCCAGCGCGACCGCACATGCAATGTGGCAGCGTGATCGCACCGCGCAAGCGCTAGCGATGCGTATTGAACAGATTGCACCAGGTAACGCCACGCTCAGCATGCCAGTGCGCAGTGACATGGTGAATGGTCATCATATCTGCCATGGCGGCATGATTTTTACGCTGGCTGATACCGCGTTTGCCTACGCCTGCAATAGCTACAACCAAACAACCGTAGCATCGGCGTGCCATGTGGATTTCATTGCGCCGGCCAAGGAAGGTGAAGTCCTGCATGCCGAAGCGACTGAACGTTCGGCCAGTGGCCGTACGGGTGTGTATGACGTGACGGTGCGTACCGCTGAGGGCAAATTGATCGCGCTGTTTCGGGGCAAGAGCCATCGCATCGGTGGTGAAGTTATTGGTGGGCCCAACGGTGCCTGACGCAATGTTTAATCGCGGGGAGACTCTGTGATGGGAGCGGCGCCCTCACCTAACGACCTCGAACCGATCGAGCGTGCCAGTCGCGACGAGATCGCAGCCTTGCAGCTAGAGCGCCTGCAGTGGACGCTGCGTCACACCTACGATAACGTCAAAGCGTTTCGCGATAAATGTATGGCAGCCGGTGTACACCCGGATGACATGAAAACCTTGCCCGACTTGGCAAAGTTTCCCTTCATGACCAAAACCGATCTGCGTGATCACTACCCTTTCGGTTTGTTTGCAGTACCGCGTGAGCAGCTCGCGCGTTTGCATGCCTCGTCCGGCACCACCGGCAAACCCGTGGTCGCGGGATATACCAAACAAGATTTAGCGAATTGGGCGAAGGTAGTGGCACGTTCACTGCGCGCGGCGGGTATACGTGCTGGCGATATGGTGCACAACGCCTATGGCTACGGTATGTTTACCGGTGGCTTGGGTGCGCACTACGGCATTGAGCAAGCAGGTTGTTGCGTGGTACCGATGTCGGGCGGGCAAACCGAGAAGCAGGTACAGCAGATTATTGACTTTAAGCCGGACTGTATCATGGTCACGCCGTCGTATGCGCTGGTGATTGCCGAAGAATTCGAACGACTCGGTATCCCCGCTGAAGATATTTCGCTACGTGTGGGCATCTTCGGTGCTGAGCCTTGGGGCGAAGGTATGCGCGCCGAGATCGAGCGTCGCCTTGGCATTGATGCAGTGGATATTTACGGGCTGACGGAAGTGATTGGCCCCGGTGTGGCGAGTGAG
>JBIKUP010000081.1:0-6307 GCA_044347535.1 Burkholderiaceae bacterium | reverse complement strand
CGATCTGCCGGCGGTCGCCGAGCGCGCTAAATCCCGATTTGCCACCGCCGGTTTGGCGCAGCGCGCGAACGCGATTGGCGGCAATTTCCTGTCCGATCCGCTACCGACTGGCTTCGACATCGTTAGCTTGGTGCGGGTGATTCATGACCATGATGAACAGCGTGCTCTGACGATCTTGCGCGCTATCCACGCTGCGCTACCGCCAGGCGGCACCTTGCTGCTGGCCGAGCCTATGGCCGGTACCCCGGGCGCTGAGGCCATGGGTGACGCTTATTTCGGTTTCTACCTGTTGGCGATGGGGCGCGGACGCGCCCGCACTGCCGCGCAGCTGAGTGCGCTCTTGACCCAAGCTGGGTTTAGCGCGATTCGCGCCGTGCCGACGCGTATTCCGCTGCAGGTTCGGATGTTGGTGGCTACGCGTTAGCAATTCGGCAGCAATCGTGTTGGGACCGAAGGCCGGGCGGCCGCAAAAGCGTAAATAAAAGTTGACACACGGCAATGTAACGGAAAGAATACGTTATCAAGGCGGAGTGGGTAGCGGGCTTGTTCTGATGCCCTGATCCAGACAGCCGCCGAATGCAGTTAAACCAGGGGACATTGATGAGCGAACACGCAGTGGCGGTTGTGGTTGAAAGACCGATGCAGCTGCATTTGCGTGAGCTGCCGTTGGCAACGCCAACGGATAACGATCTGGTGGTTGAGACCTGCTGGTCGGGTATCTCGACCGGCACCGAGAAGTTGTTGTACTCGGGTCGCATGCCGATTTTTCCGGGTATGGGCTACCCGCTGGTACCAGGCTACGAATCCGTTGGTCGGGTGGTGCAGGCGGGTAAGAGCACCAACTATGCGATTGGCGAGATGGTGTTTGTGCCGGGTGCGGCCTGCTACGGTGAGGTGCGCGGCTTGTTCGGTGGAGCGGCGTCACGTGTCGTGATACCGGCGCTACGCGCGTTAAGAATTTCAGAGTCATTAGGCGAGCGCGGCACGTTGCTGGCGCTGGGCGCGACTGCGTATCACGCATTCTCTGCAGCGACTACGACGCAGCCCGAACTGATTGTTGGCCACGGTGTACTCGGTCGGATGATGGCTCGGATTGCCGTCGAGAGCGGTTCCAAGCCAGTGGTCTGGGAGACCAACCCTGCACGGCGCGAAGGCGCGGTGGGTTACAGCGTGGTTGATCCCGAAGAAGACACCCGTTCGAACTACCGCTGCATCTGTGACGTTAGCGGTGACCCGCTGATCCTCGATCAACTGATCGCGCGTGCAGCACCGAACGCAGAAATCGTACTGGCCGGTTTTTACGATGAGCCGATGAGTTTTTCTTTCCCGCCAGCTTTCATGCGCGAGGTACGGATTCGTGTCGCCGCGCAATGGAAGCCTGCTGAATTAATCGCTGTACGCGATCTGGTGGAGTGCGGAAGGCTCTCGCTGGAAGGACTAATCACGCATCGCAGTAATCCCGCGCAGGCAGAAGAAGCCTACCGCACCGCATTCAACGACCCAAGCTGTTTGAAGATGATTCTCGACTGGAGACAAACGCAATGAGCCAGCCTACCGAGCAACAGGCAGCACCCGTACACTTCATGCAGAAAGAGCGTCTACGCGCCGAAGCTGCGGTCGAGCCGAATCCGGTACATACCGGCGAGGTCAAGAAAGAAACTCAGATCATTGCGATCTACGGCAAGGGTGGTATCGGCAAGAGCTTTACGCTCTCCAACCTCTCTTACATGATGGCGCAGCAGGGTAAGAAGGTGTTGCTGATCGGTTGCGACCCAAAGAGCGATACCACCTCGCTGCTGTTTGGTGGCCGCGCTTGCCCAACCATTATCGAGACCTCGTCGAAAAAGAAATTAGCTGGCGAGCCGGTTGCGATTGGTGATGTCTGCTTCAAGCGCGATGGTGTCTACGCGATGGAACTTGGCGGCCCTGAGGTCGGTCGTGGCTGTGGTGGTCGCGGCATCATCCACGGTTTTGAATTGCTCGAAAAACTCGGCTTCCATGACTGGGGCTTCGACTACGTGCTACTGGATTTTCTGGGTGACGTGGTGTGCGGCGGCTTTGGTTTGCCGATCGCACGCGATATGTGCCAGAAGGTGATCGTGGTCGGTAGTAATGACCTGCAATCGCTCTATGTCGCCAACAACGTTTGCTCAGCGGTTGAATACTTCCGCAAGCTCGGTGGCAATGTGGGTGTCGCCGGCATGGTGATCAACAAGGATGACGGAACCGGCGAGGCACAAGCGTTCGCTACGCGAGCTGGCATCCCGGTGTTGTCGGCAATCCCGGCAAACGAAGATATCCGCAGAAAGAGTGCCAGCTACGAAATCGTTGGCCGTCCGGAAAGTCCATGGGGCAGTTTGTTCGCCACGCTGGCACAAAACGTCGCCGACGCACCACCGGTACGACCCAAACCACTAACGCAAGAAGAACTACTCGGCTTGTTCTCGGCAGACGCCGTAGGCCGTGATGTTGTACTGCAGCCGGCGACAACTGCCGACATGATGGGCCGCGAGGAAGTTATCAAGCCATCGCTCGAAGTGATCTACGACGAGGTCTGAAAACATGGACCAGCGCACCGTGATCCCAATCGTTAAAAACCCCGCCGCACTGGAAAGTGACGGCGTTGGTTGCCACGCGGGCAAGGAGCAGTTGGAGGCAGCGGCACGCGCTGCAGGCAAAGCCGGTGTACTAGATCGCTACGCCGCCGATTACCCGAAAGGCCCGCATGATCAGCCGCAGAGTATGTGTCCTGCATTTGGTTCATTGCGCGTTGGTTTGCGTATGCGCCGCACGGCCACCATCTTGTCGGGCTCGGCCTGCTGTGTGTATGGCCTGACCTTTACCTCACATTTTTATGGTGCGCGCCGCAGTGTGGGTTACGTACCGTTCAACTCAGAGACGCTGGTCACCGGCAAGCTGTTCGAAGATATCCGCGACGCTGTGCATGAACAGGCAAATCCGGATTCGTATGACGCGATCGTCGTGATCAATCTCTGCGTACCGACAGCCTCTGGCGTACCACTGCAGATTCTGCCAAAAGAAATCAACGGCGTGCGCGTAATCGGTATTGATGTACCTGGCTTTGGTGTGCCAACGCATGCCGAGGCTAAAGATGTACTGTCCGCTGCGATGCTGAAATACGCACGTAGCGAGATCGTGGCAGGACCTGTGGCCGCTCCGCGCTCCGGCGTCAGCGACAAGCCAACAGTTACGCTGTTAGGTGAGATGTTCCCCGCTGATCCAATGATCATCGGCGGCATGCTGGAGATGCTGGGGTTGGCCGCAGGGCCAACCGTACCCACGCGTGAGTGGCGCGAGTTGTATGCAGCACTTGACTGCGCAGCGGTTGCAGCGATCCATCCGTTTTACACCGCTAGCCTGCGCGAGTTTGAAGCAGCAGGGCGTGGCTCGGTGGGATCTGCGCCAGTTGGCCATGATGGCACCGAGGCCTGGCTGCAATCGATTGGTGATGCCTGCAATGTCGAACAACGCATGATCGACGCTGCAAAGAATCGCTTCCTGCCAGCCATCAAGGGTGCGCTCTCGGCCACCCGCATCGATGGTCGTATCACGCTATCCGGTTACGAAGGTTCGGAGTTGCTGGTCGGCCGCTTGTTGGTTGAGAGCGGTGCTGATTTGCGCTATGTCGGCACGGCGTGCCCACAGACAGCGGCAAGCGAAGCTGATCGTGCATGGCTGGAAGCCAAGGGCGTGCAGGTGCAGTACCGTGCCTCGCTCGAGCAAGACATTGCCGCAGTCAATGAATACAAACCCGATCTCGCGATTGGTACCACGCCGGTGGTGCAAGCGGCCAAGCAGATGTCTTTGCCATCGCTGTACTTCACGAATCTAATTTCCGCACGCCCATTGATGGGTGTGGCCGGCGCTGGTTCACTGGCTACCGTGATCAACGCAGCGATCAAGAATCGCACGCGCATGGACGATATGAAGGCCTTCTTCGGTGATGCCGGCGACGGTGATCGTGCGGGTGTATGGGAAGACAAGCCCGTTGAGCGCCCAGAGTTTCGCGTAGAGACACGCCGTCGGCTTGAGAAAGCGGCCAAAAAACGCAAGGCGGAGGAGATGATATGAACATCATCGATCACGATCGCGCAGGTGGTTACTGGGGTGCGGTGTATGTCTTCACCGCCGTCAAGGGTCTGCAAGTCATCATCGATGGCCCGGTCGGTTGCGAAAACCTGCCAGTGACTTCGGTATTGCACTACACCGATGCGCTACCACCGCATGAGCTGCCGATTGTCGTTACCGGTCTGGCAGAAGAACAATTGGGCCGCGAAGGCACCGAGGGTGCAATGAAGCGTGCACATGGCGCGCTTGATCCGGATCTGCCAGCAGTCGTTGTGACAGGTTCTATCGCCGAAATGATCGGTGGTGGTGTCACGCCTGAGGGCACCAGTATCTTGCGCTTCTTGCCGCGTACGATCGATGAAGATCAGTGGCAGTGCGCCAACCGCGCCATGCTGTGGCTGTGGCATGAATATGGTCTGCGCCATGTACCAGAGCGCAAGCCTTTCGATCAGCGCGAGCCAGGTGAAAAACCACGCGTCAACATTATCGGCCCTTGCTACGGCACCTTCAATATGCCGAGCGATCTGGCCGAGATCCGTCGTTTGGTGGAAGGCATTGGCGCTGAAGTGAATATGGTGTTCCCGCTGGGTAGCCACTTGGCGGATGTTCAAAAGCTGGCTGATGCAGATGTCAATATCTGCATGTATCGCGAGTTTGGTCGTTTGTTGTGCGAGGCACTCGAGCGTCCGTATCTGCAAGCACCGATAGGCTTGCACAGCACAACGAAATTCCTGCGTACGCTGGGTGAGTTGCTGCATATCGACCCCGAGCCTTTCATTGAACGCGAGAAGCACACCACCATCAAACCTATTTGGGATTTGTGGCGCTCAGTGACGCAAGATTTTTTTGGTACCGCCAGCTTCGCCATCGTCGCTAATGAAACGTATGCGCGTGGTGTGCGTCACTTCTTCGAAGACGAGATGGGCTTGCCGTGCACCTTCTCTGTCGCGCGTAAGCCGGGCGAAAAAACCGATAACGAATCTATCCGCCAACTGGTGCGTGAGAAGCCGCCACTCGTGATGTATGGCAGCTATAACGAGCGTATGTATCTGGCTGAGGCAGGTTCTGCTTCGCCAATGAAGCCTAGCTTTATCACCGCTTCATTCCCTGGCGCGATTATTCGTCGGCATATTGGTACGCCTTTCATGGGCTATTCCGGTGCCACTTATCTGATTCAAGAATTCTGCAACTGTCTGTTCGACGCTTTATTCAACATCCTGCCTTTGGGTACCGAGATGGATCGCGTCGATCCGACACCTGTACGTGCGCAAGCCGCATGGGATGACGCTGCACGTGAATTGCTGAATAAATTGGTCGCTGCTGAACCTGTACTGGTTCAGATCTCGGCGGCTAAACAAATACGTGATCGCGCTGAACGCGATGCTCGTCGTGCCGGTGAGGACAGCGTGAGCGTCGAGCGTGTTGTAAGAGCAAGAGAGTCGCTGCGTATCGGAGAGGCTGCATGAAGCCCTCTACACAGTTGATTCGCAGGATGTCGTGGCAGTTCGCTGCGGCCGCCCAAGGTTGCGGGGCTTTACGCACCACTGGCCGCAAGGCCATCAGTAAGGAGCGTTCTCATGGCTGAAAGGAAGAGCATTTCCGGAATGTCTGATGATGAGGCTCAGGAATTCCATGCGTACTACATGCAGGGCATGGTGGGGTTTACGGCAGTAGCCGTAATCGCACATGCGCTGGTGTGGGCATGGCGTCCCTGGATCACCTGATCTCGGCTAGCCGTTAACGAAAGGAATCACTATGGCCAACATGCAAATGAACCAGGATCGAGATAGGGCGGATGAAACCGTCACATTCAGGATGATCTTTACGCTGGGCTTCGTCGTTGTACTCGCTATTGCACTGGTCGGTTCGCTGACTGGTATGCCATGGCGTAGCTGGCTGCCTGGTGCTGAGAGCTGCAAGTCCCTGTTCGGGAGCGTGCAGGCTGCAGTGTATTCGTTCATGTCACACACACTTTAGGAGATAGGACCATGTGGAGAATATGGCGCCTGTACGACCCGCTGCGTGCAATGGTAATTCAGGGGGTTTTCTTGTTCGGTCTGGCAGCGATGATTCATCTCATCCTGTTATCGACAAACAAGTTCAACTGGCTGGATGGCGCGAAAAGCCCATCGACTGCCCAGAACGCATCCATGCCGAAGTAAAAAATCCACCTCGTGGTGGTGGGCAGGCATGTGGCTCGTTCACTTGTCTGTCCTCA
>JBIKUP010000080.1:0-6308 GCA_044347535.1 Burkholderiaceae bacterium | reverse complement strand
GGCGTCGCTATAACCGTCAAGCTCTGCCGTGATTTCGGATTCAATCGCATCAATCTTGCGCGCAGTCGCTTCGCGATCAGCGATGGTGGGCTGACCCGATGTGCGTACATTTTTAATGAAGCCGGGGGCTTGCTTGTTGAACAAATCACGGAATTTCACGGGCGCATCGTCATAGGTTCGGATACGCTAGAGAGTAATGCGATGAACCGGATTGCCCAAACTTGAGTGGCATCTGTCCAACAACCCGGCCATCGCATGCTTGCGCATGCTAGAAACGCGCGCGCACCCCGACAAGGAAGTTCCGACCTTGCTGAGGAACATAGTCCTTCAAGAGGGATGTTGATAGGCGAATCTCTTCATTCAACAAGTTGCGGGCGCTGGCGAACCACGTGAGTTCGTTTTCGCCAATGCGCTGACGCCACGAGATATTTGCATCGACGCGTGTATAGCCGCGAGTGGCGGTTTCATTCGAAACATCCGCGCTTGCAATACGATTTTGCGCACTTGCATTGATGACGGATAGTGATGAGCGCCAGTTCGCATCTTGGTAGCCTACAGTGGTGCCCAATCGAGCGACTGGCTGCAGTGGCATATTTCCCAAGTTATCCAATGTGCCGCGCGAGTCATCAGCGAAGGCCCGACCAAACCAGCCGTACTCGTAAAGGTTGTAGCTGACGTCGACTTCATAGCCGCGAATGGTGGCGCTAGCTTGATTAAATGAACGCTCTCTAAGCGCTTCACCGCCAACGCTATCACAGGCGCCTTGAACATATGGATCACCACCTTCGGAACACACTTCTCCGCCCAAGCGGCCATACACAAAGTTACTCACCCGGTTTTGAAACAGGTTGCCTTTCCAGCGCAGTCTGTCCTCTGTTTTTTGCAGCGAGACGTCGATGTTTCTTGAGGTTTCTTTACCAAGGCTAGCGTCGCCGCGATCATAGGTCTCGGTCGGGTGGTGCGCACCACCCGAGTAAAGCTCTTCAGCGGTCGGCGCGCGCTGCGCGTAAGACAGCGTGCTGCCTAGCGCATAACCCGGTGTGAAGCTCCATAAAGCACCGAACGACGCCGAGCCCAAGGAGAAATTGCGATTCGTGTTGCCGGTTGGGCGTCTACCGACTTGTTCGATACGTGCACCGGCATTCAGCCGCACATCACCGATATCCGTTTCTTCCACAACGAACGCCGCCGTTGAATTGGAGCGGGTGCGAGGAACGGTCGACTCGTCAGGGTGTTCAATATTCAACGCCTGCACCGTCGACCCATCGGTTTGTATACCTAACCTACCGCGCCAGCCCGCGACGGGTTGATGCGCAAGCTCGATGCGAGACTCGAGCGAGCGATTGGTGAACTTAACGTGGGGATCGACACCGCCATCCAATTCAGTGTGACGGTAATCGCTCTGGCCAAGCTTGATCCGGAGCGCATCAAAACCCTCAAACGGTGAGCGGATCAAACTATCAATATCAAATCGAGTCTGCAAAAGGTCAATCTTCGAGGATTCATGGCGCCCACGAATACCGTATAACTTATCGATCTGTGACACTGATGCGCCGACATAGCCCCAGGATTGAATCATCGAGGCGCCCACCCCCAGATTATTTTCGCGATTACCCGAGTAAGTGAGGCGACCCGTATCGCCATCAGGTTCATCACTGCTTTTTACTGGGATACGATAGTCACCCGCGCGCAGCATGTTGCCGTCAATATGCAAACCAATATTGCCGGCGGCTCTATCAGCGGTGAATGCAAACGCGCTGCCGCTATCAACACTGCTTGCTCTCAGCTCGGCTTCACCGGTCGGACGTTCTTCCAGTCGTGTTGGAATACGGCCATTCACGATATTGATTGCCCCACCAATCGCGCCCGAGCCGTAGAGTAAGGTGGCAGGGCCGCGCAGAATTTCAATTTGCTGGGCACTCAGCGAGCTGGCGCCGACCGCGTGGTCATTTGAGATCGCTGACAAATCACCATTGCTCATGCCGTTTTGCAGAATCTTTACGCGTGGACCTTCCAGCCCGCGAATAATCGGGCGCGATGAGCCCGTGCTGAAACCAGAGGAATGAATGCCCGGCTCTTGCATCAAAGTCTCGCCGAGCGAGCCACCGATTTTGTCGCGCAGGTTGTCGCCTGATAGTACGCGCGCCGGTGAAAGAATGGTGGCCTGCTCTTGCGAGCCGAATGGGTCGGCGGTAACAACGACCGGGGCAAGGGATTTATCCGCTTGTTGTGCATAGCTGGCGATGCTAATGCCAGCAAGTGCGCACGACACAGCATGCGCCAGAATAGAGCGACGAAAGCTCATGATCATCTCCACAAATAAGAATATTCGCCGCTATCGGTTAACACCGAGCGACGCCTGATGCGCGATATCAGGCTTGGTGTGGAGGTGCGCGCGAGTTGAAGTGGCGGGTGGTAAGGCGGGCTATACCGCCGCGGACGGGTAGTTCGACCGCAGCGCCGCAGCGAACCACCGGCAAGATGACCAAGCCGCTGGTATGCAGACTTGCGCCAAGGGTAGCAGCATCAAACGCCGCGCAATGAGCGGCTGATTGCGTGTGCTCGATCGGCTCCCATCCCGATGCCGACGCGGTTTGTGCGCTGGTGACGCCGCTGTGTGCAATCGAGTGCGTCAGACCAAGCCACTGCGCCAGCAGCAGGCTCAGCACCAGCAATACGGCCGTGAAGGCACGTTGCGGGTTTCGGCGTGGAGCGGCGTGAGTCATTGACGTGATTACAAGCGGAGCCAAAATTGGAAGCGCCCCAATACTAGCGCAAAAACGCTGGGTGATGGCTAGATGGCGGCGTCGAACACCCGAAAAGACTAACTGGCAGCGGCCACCATCAATTGGCCATCCACCAAGTTAGCGAGATTGTGCGGGGGCTGTTAGTCGCCGTAGAGTTTTTGCTTCAGCTCGCGCCGCTGCTGTGCCTCGAGCGAGAGCGTCGCAGTGGGGCGCGCCAGCAAACGCGGGATGCCAATTGGCTCGCCGGTTTCTTCGCACCAGCCGTAATCACTTGAATCAATTGATGCGATTGACTGCTGCACTTTCTTCAGCAGCTTACGCTCGCGGTCGCGGGTGCGAAGTTCAAGTGCATGCTCTTCTTCGATGGTGGCGCGATCGGCCGGATCGGGCACCAGCACTGTCTCGCGCAAGTGCTCAGTGGTCTCGTCAGCGTTTTTCAGAAGGTCGCGTTCAAGCTGCTGTAGGCGGGCCTTGAAGAATGCGAGCTGTGCGGGGTTCATGTAGTCCTTCTCACTCATTTTAAGAATTTCTTCTTCTGTGAGTAGGGCGCCATTAGTCGACTTTGAGGTCTTGGTTGTAGTTGCCACGTCGCTTGCTTTCATCGCTACGAATCGGTGAATTCTACCCAGAGGCCTGTGACCAACTTTGCTGGCGCACAGTGCTTTCGGGCTTTGGTTTCGAGGCCCGGATCATGTCTCCGTGAGGGGCAGGTCGAAATCGGCGGCTATTGTAATCACATTGTTGTCCGGCGCGACAAGCTTTCGGCTATTTTCAGCTAGTTTCATCCAGGGAATTCTCGGCAACACGGAAAAAGGTTTTCAAACTTGCACCGAGAATCAGGCAAGACACTGCGTTAAGCCCTGAGTGAACACTTCTTTTGGCAGGTTTTGCCCAATGAAGACGATTTTGCTGCCACGCGTCTCATTCTCTGCCCAAGGCGATCCCAGGTCGCTGCCCATGGTCTGATGCACCCCTTGGAAGATGACCTTGCGCGTTGCACCTTCCATCCACAGCACCCCTTTGTAGCGCAGCATGCGGGGGCCGAAAGCCTGCACTAGACCGCCGATGAATTCCTCCAGCTTGGCTGGATCGAACGGCCGGTCGCTACGAAACACGAAGGCAGCGATATCGTCGGTATGTCCGCCGTGACCATGATCATGGCCGTGAGCGTGGTCATGGTTGTGATGGTGATGCGCGTGATCATGATCATGCGCGCAGTGATCGTCGCAGTCGTGATCATGTTCTTCCGCTTTCAGAAAATCCGGATCGATCTCGAGTTTTTCGTTTAGGTTGAAGCCGCGAATGTCGAGAATTTCGTTAATCGGCGCTTTGCCGAAATCGGCACGCATGATCGGTGCGCGTGGATTGATACGTTTCAGTCGTGCTTCCAGTGCGCTGACAGATTCCGACGATGCCAAATCAGTCTTCGATAGCAAGATGCGATCTGCAAAGCCGATTTGGCGTTGTGCTTCTTCAAAGCGATCGAGTTGCTCCATGGCGTGGCTGGCGTCGACGACCGTGATCACGCCGTCGAGCAAATAAGAAAGACCAATGTCTTCATCCATGAAAAAGGTCTGCGCTACCGGGCCCGGATTCGCAAGGCCGGTGGTCTCGATGATCACGCGATCAAACTGTAGCAAGCCGTCGCGTCGCTTCTGCGCTAGTTGCCCGAGCCCAGCGATCAGATCGCCACGTACGGTGCAGCAGATACAGCCGTTACTCATCTCGACAATTTGTTCATTACTGTCTTGAACGAGAATTTCATTATCGATGTTCTCTTCGCCGAATTCATTTTCAATAACGGCGATTTTCATACCGTGCGGTTCGCGCAAAATGCGGTTCAGCAGCGTTGTTTTGCCAGCGCCCAGAAAGCCGGTGAGAATGGTGGCGGGTATCAGTGCCATGGTGCTCCGGAAAATCAAGTGAAGAAGATAAAGTAGCGCATACGAGATTCAATCAAGCATTCGATAACACTATTTCAGCAGTCAATCGTATAACGAAACTTTAGCAGTCAGATACAGCACGGTTCAGCAAGTATGATCAACGCCCACTCTGCTTTTTCGCACGAGGATGCGCCGCGTCATACACCTGCGCCAGACGCTGGAAATCGAGCGAAGTATAGACCTGCGTCGAGGCGATCGACGCGTGCCCCAGCATTTCCTGTACTGCTCGCAGATCACCCGATGATTGCAGCAAGTGTGAAGCAAACGAGTGGCGCAGCACATGCGGATGCACATTCGCCGGAATACCAAGTGACTGTGCATGCGCTTTGATGCGCCGCTGAACTTCGCGCGCCGAGATGCGATGTCCTCTTGCCGACAAAAACAGCGCATTCGCGTCGTCATCTGGCTCGGCACGCACGATCTGCGGCCGCGCGACAAGCCATTCGCGTAGCGCGGTAATCGCGCCGGTGCCGATGGGCACGCTGCGACGCTTGCTTCCTTTGCCGGTGACCGTCAACTCGCCGGCGTCAAGATCGAGCCAGCTGAGCGACTCATAGCTCGCATTCTTTACATGCCGCAGGTCTAGGCTCGTTAACTCCGCAACGCGCAAGCCGCTTGAGTACAACAGCTCAAACATCGCTTTGCTGCAGGCATCGCGTGTGGCCGATGTTTCATCGCCGCTAACAGCAGACGACACCAGCCGCACGGCATCGTCTACGCCCAGCGCCTTAGGCAGAGCCTTGACCCGCTTGGGTGCACGCACGCCATCGACCGGATTCGACACCACCGCCTGATGCAATGCCAGCCAGGCAAACATGCCGCGCCAAGCTGACAGCTTGCGTGCAATCGAGCTTGGCGATAAACCGCGTGCATGCAGTTGGCTGGTACAGCGCCGGATATCAGCTTGCGTCAGTTTGGCAAGGGCGCGTACAGCGCTGTTCTCGGCGACCAATAGGGCGAGCTGTTCAAGGTCGCGCCGGTAATTATCGAGCGTGTGCGCCGACAGCTTGCGCTGCGTCTGCAGGTGCTCCAGATAGCCGGCAATGTCTTTGTCGGCACTGGTCATCGCAATCGCCTTAGTCGATCAGCGGCTGCAGCCGCGCGCTGGCAATGTCGCTGATGCGAGCCAGAATATCGGTCGCCAAATCGGCAGCAAATCGTTGCGGATCGGGTGAGCCCAATACCATCAAGCCAAAGCTGGTCTCGGCGCCGGGTTTGCGCAGCGGTAGTAGTGCGACCGATTGCATCGACGCTGCATCATCCAGCCAAAGCGTGCCGGGCTGCCCTGCAGCCGCGCCACACACCGGGTTGCTGTGGGTGTCAGCAAAACCGCGCGCCTCTTCGTCATCAAGCACGAAGTCTTCATCGGCAAACTCGGCCTTGGTATGCCACAGGCGAATAGTTGCCGCGGGTACGTCAAAACAGGATTGGGTGGCGCTGATCAATGCAGCGGGTAGCTCGGGGGGCGCTTGATCGGTTAACAGCTGCAGCGTCCATTGGTGCAGATTCGCCATGATCAGCTCATTGCCGCTGGCGTTGCGCATGAAGGCGGCCAGTTTGAGTTCCAGCTGTCGAATCTTGTCGCGCAGGATTTCCACCTGCCGCTCTTGCAGCGAGA
>JBIKUP010000078.1:0-6341 GCA_044347535.1 Burkholderiaceae bacterium | reverse complement strand
TCGTTCGCTAATGATAGATTCACAAAAGGGTGAGATGGTTCTCTTCCAAATAACACCACTCGCCCTCGGCCAACTCCAGCGAGGCCAAGCTGAGCTGACCGATCGAGATACGCTGTAATGCAGCGCAATGATTGCCCGCTGCTGCCAGCATACGCTTGACCTGATGGTATTTGCCTTGCGCTAGCACGATCTCCAGCTGATGCTCCGCCACCTGAACACACTCGATCGCAAAGAGCGGCTCTGGTTCATCATGGAGCTGCACACCTTTGCGTAATGCGTCGATCAGCGATGCGCTGACCGGCTCTGCCGTTGTGGCGAGATAGCGTTTGGGTACATGGTGCTTGGGTGACGACATGCGATGGTTGAATGCGCCATCATCGGTGAGTAGCAGCAAACCTGTAGTGTCATGATCCAACCGACCAATCGCTTGCACTTCACGCTCACGAAACTCGTCGGGCAACAGCGTCATCACACTCGGGTGATGACTGGGGCGACGTGAGCACTCGATGCCACTTGGCTTATTAAGTGCGATATACACATGCTCGCGGTAAACCCAGGTCTCATCGAACAAGCTGAAAATGAGCCCATCGATCTCGAATTCAGCGCGCTCGTCATCCACCACTACCCCGTCAATGATGACTTCACCCTGACGTATCAGCTGTCGGCAAAAACTGCGCGTGCCAAAACCCTGCGACTGCAGGATGCGATCAAGGCTTCGTTTTGTCATCCAAAACCCGCGCTAATTCTTTAAAGCCTTGCGCGCGTGCGAAATCCGCAGCGTTCATCTCAGCTTCATTTTTAAGAGTAGGGTCTGCGCCTTCATCGAGCAGCAGCTTGACGACCGCACTATGTCCACTACGCGCCGCCATCATCAGGGGCGTGGTTTTGTTCGGTGATTCGGCATCAATAAACGCCGACTCATCCAGCAGGCGTTGAATAATCGGAATACTGCCGGAGGAAGCTGCGTAATGCAGTGCTGTCCAACCAGCGCGATTGATCTCAACGCCCTTGCCGATCAACGCCAAGGCTCGGGGCACATCCGGCAGGTAAGCGGCAATCATCAGCGCCGTATCGCCATTCAATGAGCGTGCGTTCAGGTTGACATCGCGCGCTTCGAGCAAGGCAGAAAACACCTTGGAAGACTTGAGGCGTACGGAAAGTATTAGCGCGGTATCAAATCGTTCTGGCTCAACTGAATTCGGATCAAAGCCACGCGCCAACAGCGACTGTACGCGTTTTACATCGTCGATTCGTACTGCCTCGAACCACTCGCGATAGGAATCTGCTTTGGGTTGTACCAGTCGCTGCAAGAGGGAATCCGCATCCGCCAACACGACCGCCGCCAGCAACTGACGTCGGCCGGGGTTTTGCGGCTCCTGCGTCATGCTCAATGAACCTGAAACAGTGAGCGAAAGTTTTGCGTAGTCGCCGCACCCAGTGTATCAAGCGGCACACCTTTCAGGTCGGCGAGATATTCGGCCACATGACGCACAAAGCCGGGCTCATTCGTCTTGCCGCGCATCGGTACTGGCGCCAAATAGGGCGAATCAGTTTCAATCAACATGCGCTCGAGTGGCACCGCGCGCGCCACCTCTTGCAGTGCCTTTGCGTTTTTGAAGGTCACAATTCCGGAGAAGGAGATATAAAAACCCATGGCAATCGCCGCCTCGGCTACTTGCAATGATTCAGTAAAGCAGTGCATCACACCACCAACACCGCCATCGCCGGTGCCAGCACCCTCTTCCTGCATGATGCGCAGGGTGTCATCGGATGCTGCGCGAGTATGAATGATGAGCGGTTTTTTGCTGGCGCGCGAGGCACGGATATGGACACGAAAGCGCTCACGCTGCCATTCAAGATCACCACTCAAACGGTAGTAGTCCAGTCCGGTTTCGCCAATGGCGATAATGCGCGGATGCGCGGCTAGTTGCAGCAAATGCTCGACACTGGGCTCTTCAGTATCTTCGTAATCCGGGTGTACACCGGCCGATGCATACAGGTTGGGATGCGCCTCGGCCAACGCCAATACTTTCGGGAATTCCGGCAGCGTCACCGAAACGCACAGGGCATGGCTCACCTGATTGTCCTGCATCTTCTGCAAGATCTCGGGCAAGCGCTCCGATAATTCCGGAAAATCAAGATGGCAATGAGAGTCGATGAACATGAACAGCGCGTTCCTGAAAACGCGCCATTGTAGTTCAGATTGTATGCGTCGGCCGTGATGAGCCCAGTGCGGTACCGAGCAGTTCTTCGATTCTGCGTTTGACGCGGATGCCGCTCTCGTCATCAGGAAATTGCACACCGATACCCGCAGTATGTGTCGAGCCCTGCGGTGTAATCCAGGCGACTTTACCTGCCACGGGGTAACGCGTCTCGTCCTGCATTAGCGTGAGCAACAGAAACACCTCATCACCCAACTGACAAGGCCGCGCACCCGGCACGAAGATGCCGCCTTGCTGCAGAAAAGGCATGTAGGCGGCATACAGCCCTGCTCTGTCTTTGATGGTTAGCGACATCACCGAGGGTCTTGACCATTGCAACGCTTGCTCACCACCCGGCTCTGTCATGCTGTGTTCCTTATCTGAATAAACCTGTGTACTCGAGCAGCATTTGCTCGATGAAAAGTCGCGCCGACAACGGATGATCCGAAACCGCGCGGCGCATCGCTGCATCGCGTACGGCTTGCTGCAAACGCTCTGCACTCACGCGCGCTGCCAACTGACCCAGCACCTGTTGCTGATGCGGGAAGTAGCGTACCCGAGCACCCAGCTTTAATGACAGTAAATCGTGCAACCAGCGTTGCTGCCACGCGACCAGTTCGGAGAGCGAGGCTTTTTGCAAGCGTTCGGCAACCACCAAGGGATTCATCGACTCTGGCCGCGCCAATTGCGTCAACCATTCGTCTTTTTCCGGCATCGCGCCTTCTTGGGCAGCGGCCAACGCAGCTAGCGGTGCGCCACCATACTCAGCCAGCCAACGCTCGGCTTGTGGCACGCCTTGGTCAGCTAACCAAGCGCCAGCGGCAGTGGCGTCGGGTGGTGACAAGGCAAAGCGGTGGCAGCGGGACAAGATGGTCGGCAATAGTCTGTCGATGCGATGCGTCACCAGCAGGAATAAAGTATTCGGTGGTGGCTCTTCCAGTGTTTTGAGCAGCGTGTTGGCAGCTGTGGTGTTCAGCGCCTCGGCTGGGTAAAGCAATACCACTCGTAGACCTGCTCGATGGGTCGAGACATTCATGAAGGTCGCCAGCGCCCTCACCTGCTCAACACGAATCTCTTTCGACGGTGTCTTGGTGGTTTTCTTGCCGGCGCTTTCTTCTGCCTCGGCGCCGTCTTCGATGTCTTCAGTTTCAAGTGCATCCGGCCGAACCCGTCGGTAATCCGGATGCCCATACTGCGCAAACCAGCCACAGGAGTCGCAGGTACCGCAGGCATGGCCATTTGGCGCTATACGCTCACACAGCAGCGATGCAGCCAGATGCTCAGCCAGCGCCACTTTGCCAATGCCAGATTCACCATGAAACAGCAGCGCATGTGGCAAGCGTTCACGCAGTTGCTGCAAGCGCTCCCAATCGGGCTGCTGCCACGGGTAAATAGAGTTAGCACTCATCGTGTTTTTATTCGCCGCACAAGGAAGCCGCCACTTGCTGCAACTCATGTGCAATGGCGTCAACCGGTCGGGTTGAATCAATCACACGAATACGTTGTGGGAATTGCAAAGCACGCTGCAAGTACACTTGCCTGACCCGAATGAAGAAGTCATCTTGCTCTTGCTCGAACTTGTCGAGATCGCGGCTTTTTTGCAAACGCTCACGCGCCACCTCGAGCGGCACATCGAATAGCAGGGTGAGGTCGGGTTGCAAATCACCATGCACCCATTGCTCGAGTTGCAAGAGTTTGTCGAGCGACATACCACGACCGCCACCCTGATACGCAAACGTAGCATCGGTAAAGCGGTCCGAGATCACCCAATCACCGCGCGCCAGCGCAGGCACAATCACCTGCGCCAGATGCTCGCGACGTGCGCCGAACATGAGCAAGGCCTCGGTTTCGAGATGCATCGGTTCATGCAGCAGCAAGGTGCGGAGTTGCTCGCCCAGTGCGGTACCGCCGGGCTCGCGCGTCGTAATCACGGTTTTTCCATGCTGGCGCAAGCTGTCGGCGAAAGCGGCGATGTGCGTTGATTTACCCGCGCCATCGACACCTTCGAAGGTGATGAATTTTCCGGTTGCCATGGTGATGGCGGGCTTACTGCCCGCGCTGGTATTTATTGACCGCGCGATTATGATCGTCGAGGTTATTGGAGAACTCGCTGCTGCCATCGCCGCGCGCAACGAAAAAAAGTGCCTCGGTTGCTGCCGGGTTCAGCGCAGCGTTCAAGGCAGCACGTCCCGGCAAGGCAATCGGCGTCGGTGGCAAACCAGGGCGCGTGTAGGTGTTGTAGGGTGTGTCGGTTTGCAAATCAACTTTGCGTAAGTTGCCATCGAAAGTCGGGCCGATGCCGTAAATCACGGTGGGATCTGTTTGCAGCAGCATGCCGCGCTTCAGTCGGTTCACGAATACCGCAGCGACCTTCTGCCGATCGGCGGGTGCACCCGTTTCTTTCTCGACGATCGACGCCATGATCAAGGCGTCGTAGGGCTCTTTGAACGGTAACTGCGGCGCGCGCTTGGCCCACGCCTCGTCTAGCATTTTGAGCATGCGTTGGTGCGCTTGCTGCAGCACCAACAGATCGCTAGTGCCCCGGTCATAGAAATACGTATCCGGGTAGAACAATCCCTCAGGAAAGCTGTAGCCCGGCGCGACTTTCTGCATCAGCGTCGGCACGTCCATATCAGCGCTGTCCTGGCGTAAGTATTTCTGCCGACTGATCTCTGCGCGCATTTGCGCAAAATTCCAGCCCTCGATAATCGTCAGCGACTCTTTAATGGTGTTGCCGCGCGCTAGCGTATCCAGCAGCGAGAGCGGCGTGGTCCCGCCCTCGACCCGGTAGCTACCGGCTTTCAGGCTGCGGGTACCCGAGCCTCGCGCCAGAACTTCCATCAGGAGGGGTGAGGCCGGCACGCCGGCCTGCTGCACTTGTCGCATCGCAGCACGAATACTGCTGCCTTGGGCGATATTGAACTCAATAGCGGCAGAATCAGCCGGCATCAGGGGATCCCGCGCCCAATAGATGAAGCCAGCGGCAGCTGCCAACACAAGAAGCGTCAACAGCGCGACGAGTTTTTTTAATACCGCCATTTCAATCCCCAGACCGGCCAACGCGTTTTCAAGCGCGCCTCTATAATTCGCCCTCAATGATAGTCGCGAAACCGAATTTACCGGAATTCACGTCAGCACCTGCTGGCTCGTGGTCGGATTTTCTCGTCAGCCTCGGCGCGACGCCGGCTATCGACAGCCCAGACCAGCTCCCTGATTTTGGCGCGCATCCCGAGGCCGGTAGCGGCTTTCTCTGTGCGCCGGGTCACCTCGGCGTGATCGAGGCCAGTGGCGACGATGCCGCTGGATTTCTGCATAACCAACTCACTAATGATGTCCTCGGCCTAGACCTGAGCCATGCGATGTTGGCGGGTTACTGCTCCCCCAAAGGACGACTGCTCGCCACTTGTCTGGTCTGGCGAAGCGGCACAAGTATTTTTCTGGCGCTGCCGCGTGAACTGCTGCCGATCATCCTGAAGCGACTGCAGATGTTCGTGCTGCGTTCAAAAGTTAAGCTGCAAGACGCCAGCGAACAGGTCGTCATGCTGGGCGCTGCCAGTGCGAATTTTGATGCCACGCCTTCCGTCTGGGAATGCGTGACTGACGACAACGGCACCCTGATTCGCGTGCCGGACGCCGCCGAGCTGCAACGACTGCTGTGGATAGGCGCACCCGATAAAGCAATGCAGCACTGGCTGGCTTGGTCATCGCAACTACCCACCACCTCCTCGTCAACCTGGCGCTGGAGCGAGATCATCGCAGGATTGCCTCAGGTGGTTGAAGCGACGCGCGAGCAATTCGTGCCGCAGATGATCAACTTCGAATTAGTGGGTGGTGTGAATTTCAAGAAAGGCTGCTACCCCGGCCAGGAAATCGTAGCGCGTAGTCAATATCTAGGCAAAACGAAGCGTCGCACCTTGCTGGCCTTTTGCGCTGATTCGACGGAACCGGCGGCATCTGCGGGTATGGAAGTGTTTTCATCTGCCGACCCCGAACAACCCTGCGGCATGGTCGTGAATGCCGAGGCGGGCCCTGATGGTCGCATGGCTTGCCTGGTCGAACTCAAGATGGAAGCGCTCGCTGCGAGCGTTCATCTGAGCTCGGTCAACGGGCCTGCGCTGGAATTCGGTGAACTTCCCTAGG
>JBIKUP010000077.1:0-6381 GCA_044347535.1 Burkholderiaceae bacterium | reverse complement strand
GAAACGCAGCATCATCGCTGCCGACAAAATAGTTGCCAGCGGGTTGGCAATGCCCTTGCCTGCAATATCCGGTGCCGAGCCATGCGAGGGCTCGTACAGGCCCTTGTTGTTCGCATCCAGCGACGCCGACGGCAGCATGCCGATCGAGCCGGTCAGCATCGCTGCTGCATCCGACAAAATATCGCCGAACATATTGCCGGTGACGATCACATCGAATTTTTTCGGTGCGCGTACGAGCTGCATCGCGGCGTTGTCGACGTACATGTGATCCAACTCGACGTCTGGATATTCTTTATGCACATCGGTCATGATGTCCTTCCAGAATTGGAAGGTCTCGAGCACGTTGGCCTTGTCGACCGAGGTCAGTCGCTTGCTGCGCTTTTGCGCCGCCTGAAACGCGACATGCGCAATACGACGGATTTCAGGCTCTGAATAACGCATAGTGTCGAAGCCTTCGCGCGCGCCCTTGAACGGGCCGTCTGGCGCCTCACGTACGCCACGCGGCTGGCCGAAGTAAATATCGCCGTTCAACTCACGTACGATCAGAATATCCAGCCCTGAAACAATTTCCGGCTTCAGTGACGACGCACCCACCAACTCTGGGTAAAGAATCGCTGGACGAAAATTTGCAAACAGGGTGAGATGTTTACGAAGACCCAAAATCGCCTGCTCGGGACGCAGCGGCCGGTCTAGCGTGTCGTACTTCCAGTCACCGACGGCACCAAACAAAATCGCGTCCGCTTCCTTGGCCAGCTTCAACGTTCCTTCCGGCAGCGGGTGTCCATGCGCTTCGTAGCCAGCGCCGCCTACGGGCGCGCTCTCCATCTCGAATTTTTGGTCGAGCGCGTTCAGAACTTTCAGGGCCTGATCAACGATCTCGGTGCCGATGCCGTCACCCGGCAGAATTGCGATTTTCATGGGATGTAAAAGGGTTTAGGTAATCGTGTTGGTCAACCACGGGAAAGTCGCCAAGTGGCGCTCTTCGTAGCTGCGAATCTTGTCGGCATGCTGGAGCGTGAGACCGATATCGTCGAGGCCGTTAATCAGGCAATGCTTACGGAAGGCATCAATCTCGAAGTGATGGACTGTGTCGCTATTCACTGTGCTCACGGTCTGTGCAGGTAAATCAATCCGTAGTTGATAACCGGGAAAGGCTTTCACTTGATTGAATAGCTGATCGACAGCCTGCTCCGACAGCACAATCGGCAGCAAGCCGTTTTTGTAGCAATTGTTGAAGAAGATATCGGCAAAGCTGGGCGCAATAATCGCCCGGAAACCATACTGTTCCAAAGCCCACGGCGCATGTTCACGCGACGAACCGCAACCGAAATTTTTACGGGTCAGCAGCACGGAAGCGCCTTGATAGCGCGGCTGGTTGAGCACGAAGTCCGGATTCAGCGGGCGCTTGCTGTTATCAACGCCAGGCTGGCCCACATCAAGATAGCGCCACTCATCGAACAAGTTGGGGCCGAAACCGGTACGCTTGATCGATTTCAGGAACTGCTTGGGAATAATCGCATCCGTATCGACATTGGCACGATCGAGCGGCGCAACTAATCCTTCAAGTACGGTAAATGGCGTCATAGTGATTGAATAAAATTTAGAGCAACTTATTTTTTGCTGGCGCCCTGCACTTTTTCGCCCAGCTTCTCTACATCCTTGCCGATACCATTGATGGTGTTACATCCGGCCAGCAAATAAACCGACAACATCAGCAACGCGAATTTTTTCATGGTGTTTGACTCCCAATCTGATTACAGCGAGCGGACATCAACAAAATGACCGGCGACACCCGCTGCCGCTGCCATCGCCGGGCTGACTAAATGGGTACGACCACCGGCGCCCTGCCGGCCTTCGAAATTGCGGTTTGAAGTGGAAGCGCAGCGTTCACCGGGCTCGAGCCGATCCGCGTTCATCGCCAAACACATCGAGCAACCGGGCTCGCGCCACTCGAAACCAGCATCTTTGAAAATCTTGTCGAGGCCTTCGCGTTCGGCCTGCTCTTTCACCAAACCCGAGCCGGGAACCACCATCGCCAAGCTCACATTGGAGGCGCGAAACTTACCGCGCACCACCGATGCTGCAGCGCGTAAATCTTCAATACGAGAATTGGTGCACGAGCCAATAAACACCTTATCGATACGGATGTCGGTGATCGCGGTGTTGGGCTTTAGGTTCATGTACACCAATGCCTTTTCCATCGCGTCGCGCTTGACCGGATCTTTTTCTTTTTCAGGATCAGGTACGCGTGCATCAACCGACACCACCATCTCGGGCGAAGTACCCCAAGTTACTTGCGGGATGATCTCGGCAGCATCGATCATGACCACCGCATCAAACTTGGCATCAGTATCGGAGTGCAGCGTGCGCCAATAAGCAACGGCTTGGTCCCAGTGCGGGCCGACTGGCGAATAAGGACGGCCTTTTACGTAGTTGATGGTGATGTCATCCACCGCCACCATGCCCGCGCGTGCACCGGCTTCGATCGCCATATTGCAGACGGTCATCCGGCCTTCCATCGACAGCGCGCGAATCGCCGAGCCAGCAAACTCGATTGCATAGCCGGTACCGCCGGCCGTGCCGATCTTGCCGATCACGGCCAGTACGATATCTTTGGCGGTGACGCCGGTGCCGAGTTTGCCTTCTACCTGCACCAACATAGCTTTTGATTTTTTGGCGAGCAGGGTCTGCGTGGCCAGCACATGCTCGACTTCAGAGGTGCCGATGCCATGCGCCAGCGCGCCGAACGCACCATGCGTCGAGGTATGCGAGTCACCACAGACCACCGTCATGCCGGGCAAGGTAGCACCCTGCTCCGGCCCGATTACATGCACGATGCCTTGGCGCTTATCCTGCATATTGAAATACGTGAGGCCGTATGCCTTGGCATTCGCATCCAGCGTCTCGACCTGCAAGCGCGAGACGGGGTCCTCGATACCACCGGCACGATGCGTGGTGGGTACGTTGTGATCAGCCACCACCAGATTCGCTGCATTACGCCAAGGCTTGCGGTTCGCAAGCTTCAGGCCATCGAAAGCCTGGGGGCTGGTGACTTCATGCACCAGGTGGCGGTCGATATAGAGAATGGTGGTGCCGTCCTCCGCGGTGTTAACCACGTGGGAGTCCCAGAGTTTGTCGTATAGGGTTTTGGCCATCACAAAGTCGCGCAGAAGTGGGCGTGGAAACAAGCAGAATAGCCCGCGATTATGCCATAGCGACAGGCTAGCTCAGAGGCAACCGCCCTGCGTTGCCGAACGACGAGTAGGGGTCAGCCAGCGAATAAATCTGGGCGAAACCCGGCAGAACAAAGCCCGCAGGGCCAAGCCGGCAGTGCCGGCGACCCCGGGGACGGCGAGTCCGGCTAGCGCTTGGTCGGCTGGTACAGCGGCAGCACCTTCTCGCTGTACGCCGTCAGGTCTTGCACCCGTTCGCCGCGCGGCGGGTGCGTTGACATGAACTTGGGCGGCTCTTTGCCGCCAATCTCACCCATTTTTTTCCACAAGCTGATCGCAGCGCGCGGGTCATATCCCGCGCGTGCCGCCAGCTCAACGCCCATACGATCGGCTTCAATTTCATGGGTACGGGAGTTGGGCAGCCCAAGCAAGCCTTGATAGGCGTACTCCATACCCTTCTGCCCCAAGGAGCCCACGCCGACCACCGCGGCCACCACGCTGATACCGACACTGGCGACGGCTTGTTCCGACGCACGCTCACGCGAGTGCTCGCGCAGCGCGTGGGACACCTCATGCCCCATCACTGCCGCCAGCTCATCGTCGGTGAGGCGAAGTTTTTCGATCAGCCCGGTATAGACCGCGATTTTCCCACCCGGCATGCACCAGGCATTTACCTCCGGGGAAGTGATGACGTTAACTTCCCAGTTCCAGTTCAGGGCATCGGCACGGAAGACGCGAACCTGCGTTATCAGCCTGTCGGCAATCGTTTTCACGCGGGCGTATTGCTCAGCATCGGCATTGAGTTTGCCGTTTTTTTGGGCATCTGCCATCAGCTGTGAGTACTGTTTGGTCGCTGCAGACGCCATAGTCGCGCTTGAAATCGCCATACGCTGCTCGCGATTAACACCCACCACTCCCGTCTGCGTGGTGTTCTCCGTCTTGCAGCCCACCACTGCCAAGCCGCAGAACAACAGCGCAATCAAACTGCGCCATTGATGACTCATGCTTCGCTCCTTCCAAAACCAGAGGCTGGCAGCAGACGCTGCCAACGAAAACTTAACCAAGCGGCGACCCAACCAAGTGCGCACATGCCAGATGCCACGATATAGACCGAGGTTGCGCCAAATGTATCCCAGCAAGCAGACAACAGCAATCCGCCCAAGCTACCCCCCAAGCCATACGAGGCACTGATGAACAAGGCTTGCCCTCGCGCCTGCAGAGGGCCGGAAAACCAGCGCTGCAATGTTGCCACTGATGCCGAGTGATGCACACCAAAAGTCGCTGCGTGTAGCACCTGCGCCAACAACAATAAGGCCAACGATTCTGCACCAAAGCCGATCAGCGCGAACCGTATAACGCCAACAGCTAAGCTCATCAGCATCAGAAAACGCAAACTACAGCGTCGGAAGATCGGCGCTTGCCAGTAGAAAAAGAGAATCTCGGCAATCACGCCGAGTGACCACATCAGACCAATCACCGTCTTGCTGTAGCCAATTTGTGCGAGGTACAAGGAGTAGTACACATAGAGCGCAGCATGCGCTGCCACCATCAAGAAAGTGGACGCAAAGAAGGCAATCACCTCGCGCTGTTTCAAAAGCGCGCCCACCGAAGGTATGGCTTGGGGATGTGTCGGCTGGGCTTCTTCCCGCATGCCCGCGGCGGCAACGACTACAAGCAATAAGAGCAGTAGTGCAATCGTGGGCATCCATTCGATACCGAATGCATCGAGCAACTGCCCTGCCACCATGACTGCGACGATAAAGCCCACCGAACCCCATAAACGCAATCGGCCATAGTGGGTTAGATCACCGCGCATTGCCGATAGCATCTGCGCTTCAGATAGTGGACCTTGCGCACTGGTGAACAGATTCAGCAGAATCAGCAGAGCAAAAAAATACGCAAAGGATTCACCCCAGAACATGCCGGTGAATACACAGGCTGCGGCAATGGAGGTCAGGCGCAGTACTAATACGCGGCGCCGGGTATGGTCCGCCACCCAGCCCCATAGATTGGGGCCGAAGATACGCATCACCTGCATCATCGACATCAATATGCCGATCTGCGTCGCCGAGATGTTCTTATCTGCGAAGTACAAGCTGGCGTAAGGCGAGAACACTCCAACGTAGCCGTAGTAAGCGAAGAAGAACAGCGCAAAATTGAACGACTGAGGAGGCTTGGATCCGGAGGTCACTGAGTTTGCGAAAATTGTCTGGACCCCGGCCTGCGCCGGGGTGACGAAATCAAGTCCAATGGGATGTTACGAGTTACCCCGGCATCAACCGGAGTGACGATATTACGTACGATGTGATGCTACAAGTTACCCCGGCATCGGCCAGAGTGACGATATTACGTAAGATGTGATCCTACGAGTTACCCCGGAATTAACCAGAGTGTCATTTGTTTTATTGCCAAAGCACGATGCAAATTGACTTCTCTGCGCCGCACTAGTGGGTCATCCCGGCGGATGCCGGGATCCAGAGAAAATCACCGCTCAGTACTATGCGGTCGGGTATCCCCGCACTGCGCCCGATGCCGCAGCGCGTGATCCATCAACACTAAAGCCAGCATCGCCTCGGCGATGGGCGTGGCGCGGATGCCGACGCAGGGATCATGGCGCCCAAAGGTCTCAACCGATACCGGATTACCGTCACGATCAATCGAGCGACGCGGCGTGCGAATACTGGAGGTCGGCTTGATCGCTATCGATACCGTGATGTCCTGACCCGACGAAATACCACCGAGTACACCACCCGCGTTATTCGTAAGAAAACCATCGGGTGTGATCTCATCGCCATGCTCGGTACCCTTCTGCGCGACCGAACGAAATCCTGCGCCAATTTCGACACCCTTCACTGCGTTGATGCCCATCATGGCGTAAGCAATGTCGGCGTCCAACTTATCGAACAGCGGTTCACCCAAACCGACCGGCACCTTGTGCGCGACTACATCGATTCGTGCGCCACAAGAGTCACCTGCCTTGCGCAGCTGATCCATATAGGTCTCGAGTTGCGGCACGATCTCGGCATTAGCCGCAAAGAACGGGTTGTGCTCGACAGGCTCCCAAGACTGGAAGGGAATCGGTATCTCACCGAGCTGACTCATGCAGCCGCGAATCTCGGTACCGTAATGCTGCTTCAGCCATTTTTTGGCGACCGCTGCCGCACCTACGACCGGAGCGGTCAGGCGCGCAGATGAACGACCACCACCG